>CALAWM010000034.1 GCA_937895315.1 uncultured Caryophanales bacterium
CAACCTCAATGTGTTGCATTTGCCGGCCACGGAACCGAATAGTAACTTTAACTTTATCACCATCAAGTAAGAATTCTCTTGCTTTTTTGGCTTTCGTTTCAAGGTCATGAACGTCAATAACAGGTGACATTCTAATTTCCTTAAGTTCCACGATTTTTTGTTTCCGTTTTTGTTCTTTAGCTTTCTTTTGTTGCTCGAAACGGAATTTTGAGTAGTTAATCATTTTACAAACGGGTGGTTTACCATTTGGATTAACACAATATAAATCAAGTTCATATTGGTTGCTTGCTAAATCGATTGCAGCCCGGGTTTTCATGACTCCGAGTTGTTCGCCGTTAGGACCGATCACGAGTACTTCGGGGAAACGAATATTTTCGTTTACTAATTCGACGTTACGTTCGGGCCGTTCTCTGTTTTGGTTATAAATAAGCCTGTCCTCCTAAATTTTATTTAAAAAGCGGGTACCGTAGAGATACCCGCATATAATAAACGTAATTTGTTTATCGTGACATCAACCAATTTACGGTGTAAATCTGGTGAGAAGCGGGTGCTTCTACTTTCCACTTTTTAGACTCTAATAAAATACCATGAATGTTAGTATTTGTCAAATTTAATAATTATTTTAACGCAAGTTCGTATAAACGGGCAACTTCATCCCAGTTTACAACGTGGAAGAAGGCGCTCACATAGTCCGGGCGCCGATTTTGATAATGTAAGTAGTAAGCGTGTTCCCAGACGTCAAGGGCAAGAATGGGGGTTCCTTCAAGAAGTGGGGTATCTTGGTTGGCAGTACTTAAAACTTTAAGTTCATTAAGTGGGGTAACAATAACCCACGCCCATCCGCTGCCAAAGCGGGTTTTCGCGGCATTGCCAAAACTTTCTTTTAAGGCTTCAACACTACCAAAACTTTTAACAATCGCTTCAAGCAACCGACCTTTTGGTCCTTTACCTTCATTAACTTTAAGTAATGACCAGAAAAGTTCGTGGTTATAATGTCCACCGCCATTATTTTGGACTGCAGTCCGAATTGAAACTGGTAATTTATTTGTTAATAACTTTTCAAGATTCCAAATTGCAAATGATGGTTCTTTTTCTAAGGCAGCATTAAGGTTATTAATGTAAGCTTGGTGGTGTTTGGTGTGATGAATTTCCATAGTACGTGCATCAATGTATGGTTCAAGGGCACTATAGGCATATGGAAGTGGTGCTAATTTAAATGACATATTTTGTCCTCCTTTATTACATAACTATTATCGCATTTCAACGGCGATTTAAAGATAATTATGCTTTATTTTTAATTTCATTAATGATCATTTTGACAAAATCTTTGTAAGGAACAGTAATTTGTTTATCACTACCAAACTTCCGGTAGGTAACTAAATTATCGTCTTTCTCTTTATCACCAATGACTAAGGTATAAGGCACTTTATTAATTTGCGTTTGCCGTAGACGATAGCCTAGTTTTTCATTCGCGCTATTTAATTCAACCCGAAGACCAAGTTTTTCAAGTTTCTTCACTACTTTTTTACTATGATTTAAGTGGGCCTCATTGTTAACTGGGAGTACGCTTATTTGTAAAGGACTAAACCATAATGGGAATGCTCCAGCGTAATGTTCAATCAAGATACCGATAAAGCGTTCAATTGAGCCAAAAACGGCGCGGTGCAACATAATTGGTCGCACTTTTTGGTTGTTACTATCAATATATGACATATCAAAACGTTCCGGTAAATTCATATCAAGTTGGATCGTGCCACATTGCCAGATTCGGCCAATTGAGTCTTTAAGTTTAAAGTCAAGTTTTGGTCCATAGAAAGCGCCGTCACCTTCATTAATTTTAAAGGGAATACCGCTGGCAACACAGGCTTTAGCAAGGGCTTTTTCGCTTTCATTCCAAATCTTAATATCACCAATATATTTATTTTCGGGACGGGTCGATAATTCGATGTGGTAGGAAAGATTGAAGGTTTTATAAACTTCATCATAAAGTTTTAGTAACCGTTTAATTTCACTTTGTAGTTGATCTTTACGGCAGAAGATATGGGCATCATCTTGAGTGAAGTTCCGGACTCTAAATAAGCCGTTTAAAGCGCCACTTGCTTCATGACGATGGACATTGCCGTGTTCGGCTAGACGGATTGGTAAATCTTTATAGGAATGAAGACCGTTATTATAAATTAAAATTGAACCAGGACAATTCATCGGTTTTACGGCGTAATCTTTTTCATCAATTTTCGTCGTATACATATTGTCACGGTAGTTTGCCCAGTGGCCGCTTATTTCCCATAAGTCGCGACTTAAAAGGGTTGGGGTTTTGATAAATTCATAACCGGCTTCCCGTTGTTTATTAATCCACCAGTGTTCAAGTTCATGATATAAGACCATCCCTTTTTCTAACCAGAAAGGAAAACCAGGTCCATATTCACTAAGCATGAAAAGACCTAATTCTTTACCAAGTTTACGGTGATCTCTTTTCTTGGCTTCTTCAAGGTTATGAAGATGGGCATCAAGCGCTTCTTTGGTAAAGAAACTAACGCCATAAATCCGGGTTAATTGTTTACGGGAAGAATCACCCCGCCAATAAGCACCCGCCAAACTTAAAAGTTTAAAATGTTTCACGTATCTCGTACTTGGCATATGTGGACCATAGCATAAGTCAACAAAATCACCTTGGGTATAAACACTGATTCGTTCAGTGATTTCCTTAATTAATTCAACTTTATATTCATTATGTTTGAAAAGTTCTAAGGCTTCTTGTTTTGAAACTATTTTAAGACTAAGTGGAAAGTCGGCTTTGGAGAATTCCGCCATCTTTTTTTCAATTGCGGCTAAGTCACCATCATTAATCGTAATATTACCAAAATCAATATCGTAGTAGAAGCCTTCATTAATTGCTGGACCAATACCAAATTTGGCATGGGGATAAAGACTTAAGATTGCTTGCGCCATTAAATGGGCACTGTCGTGATTTAAAATCGTAAAGGCTTCCGGATCATCTTTCGTGACAAAAGAAAAGTCCCCGCCATCTTTTAGCGGACTACTTAAATCATAAAGTTCCCCATTTAGTTTATAGACCAAAATATCGGCTTTATTCGGAACTTCAAGTCTTTTGATGAGATTAAAGCCATTTTCGCCTTCATTGACCTTAATTAGTTGATTGTTGAATTTAATTTCCATAAATTTTTACTCCTTTTAAATAAAAAAACGCCCTTTTAAGGACGCTATTAGCGCGGTACCACCTTAATTCATGTTGCCATGCCCTCAAATGTCGTAACGTGACTAACGATTGATTTACATCAATTTTGCTCGAAAGTGGTAAGTTATTTGTTGCCTCTTAGTTTGCACCGTCCACTAAGTCTCTACATAAGCGCAAAGTAACTCATATCTTTGTCTTCGCAATAATAATATACACTTTATAAGTGATATTAGCAATAATAAATTACTACTTTCCGTAGTTTATTAAGCCATAAGATGCTGCCCCGACAAGACCAGCGTCTTCACTAAACTTCGCTATCACAATATTAGCATGCGGGACAAGGGCTTTTAATTTATCCCAAAATAAATGTTTTGATTTTAAAACACCACCGGTGACCGCAATAACATCAGGGGTAAATGCTTCATCAATATAGGAGAAGAAGTTGGCGATTAAAGTAAGCCATTCATCAAATATTTTTAAAGCATAAGGTGTGCCTTTTTCTACATCATCAAAGAAGGCTTTTCCAGTTGGATAATATATATTATTCAGAGCGGCAAGTTTTAATACGCCATCGCCGGAAGCAATCTTTTCTAATTCGTAGAAACCATCTTTATATGGGACTAAAGTATGGCCAATTTCGCCACTTGGATTTTTAATTTGATGGTGATCGATCAAGCAACCGCCAATCCCGGTACTAATGGTGACAAAATATGTACTTTTATATGCTTTTCCGGCGCCAGCATAGGCTTCCGCAAAGGCGGCCATTTCCGCATCATTTTTAATGGTTACGGGTAAATTAAACATTTTAGTTAGGGGTTTAACGAGGTCGATAGCTTGAATACCAATATTTGGTAATTCATCAATAAAACCATTACTCCGTACCCGACCTGGAACCCCAATGGAAATCGCCACTGGATCATATTTATTTAAATTAAGTTGGGTAATGATACCAATTACTTGAGCGATAAATAAGTCTTTATCATGACGTAAAGTAGCTTCTTTTTTAACTTCGATTAAAGTACTATGTTGATCAGCAATTGCTGCTCTTATATTTGTACCACCAATATCAAGGGCAATAATATACATTAAATATCTCCTAATTCATTGACTGCGACGATCCGTAAGAAGTTCGTGGTTCCGGTGCCAGTTGGAGTACCGCCGGTAATAATAATATTATCTTTGGCCGCTAAACCAAGTTGACGCATTTTAATAAGCGAGAAGGCTTCCATATCTTCAATTAATTGAGGAAGTTTTTTAACAACGATACTAAAGATTCCAAAGTACGGCGCAACTTTCATCCCGGCATCAACACTACTTGTAATCATAACAATTGGACATTTTGGCCGTGATTTGGAAATTCGAATTGCACTATTTCCGGTTTCACTAAAGCAGACAATGGCTTTGGCATCAATTAAGTTTGCAGTCGAGGCAACACTTGTGGCAATTGCGTCATTTCGTTCTTTTTTAGAATAGTTATAGCCAAAGTTTGCCAGTTGGGTATATGGTAAAAATTGTTCCATGGTAATCGCAATTCGTTGTTGCATGGCGGCGCTTTCAACCGGATATAGTCCACTTGCCGTTTCCGCACTTAACATAACGGCATCTGCCCCTTCTTTAATGGCGGTGGCAACGTCACTTACTTCCGCTCGGGTGGGAAGTGGGTTTAACTGCATACTATCAAGCATTTGTGTGGCAACGATAACCGGTTTCCCGAGTTTTCGGCATTCTAAAATTAAATCACTTTGCATAACGGGAACGAGTTCTGGGGCAATTTCAACGCCCATATCACCGCGGGCAATCATAATGCCATCGGCGACTTCAAGAATTTCTTTAATGTTTTCAACGCCTTCCATGTTTTCAATCTTGGCAAAGAGTTGGATGTTACTACCACCTAATTCACGAAGATAATCTTTAATTGTTACCATGTCATTTTTAGTTCTTGTAAAACTAGCGGCGACAATATTAACGCCGGCTTTGACGCCAAAAGCAATATCTTCCTTATCTTTTTCACTAAGGGATGGTAATTTTAAGCGTGCGGTAGGAATGTTTACACCTTTACGATCTTTAACAATATGGGTATTGAAGGCTTTAGTTGTTATAACTTTGGCTTTCTTATCAATCGAAACGACATCTAAACGTAACTTACCATCATCAATTTTAATCGCGTCTCCCACTTTTATATCGTGAATAAGATTTTCATAATTAACACTGAAGTCGGTCGCATTACCGATGATGTTTTCCATATGAATGCGCACTTCAGAATCTTTGATAATTTCCGCATTCCCGCCTTCAAAGAAGCGACAACGTATTTCTGGACCAGCCGTATCAAGCATAATTGGTACATAGATATGTTTTTGCATAAGTGCTTTTGAAATATCAATAATTTTTTGATGACTTTCATAAGTGCCATGCGAGAAGTTGACACGCATGACATTTATCCCGGCATCAATTAACGCTTCAACGGTTGGAAGTGTGTTACTTGCCGGACCGATGGTCGCGACGATTTTGGTTTTTTTGGAAATGTTTAACATGGTAAAGTTACCTTTCTATCTACTATTTAAGTTTATCAATAACATTAATAAGTTCAGTTAAATTTGGATTGAGGGAGCGGGCAGTTTCATTAATCGGTGTGCTTGAAAGACGACCATTATCGACGTTATTAGCGATAAGTTCAATCGCATGGATGCCAAAACGAGCTGCTAAAACACGGTCAGCGGCGGTTGGACTTCCGCCCCGTTGAATTCTGCCTAAAACTTCGACTTTAGTATCAAATCCTGTTTCAAGAACAATTTTATCTTTGAATGCCCCTAAGTCATCAAATTGTTTTTCACTAACGATAACAAGAGCGTGGCGGGCATGAGTTAAGTTTATATTTTTAAGAGTTTCAATAATTTCACTTTCGGTTGGACGATGTTCAGGAGAAATAATTAAATCAACCCCACATGCGGTCCCAGCATAAAGGGCTAAGTCACCGCAACGATTACCCATAACTTCAATAATTGAGCAACGATGATGGGAAGAAGATGTATCACGAAGTTTGTCAACCGCTTCAGTAATGGTGTTTAAAGCAGTATCAAAGCCAATTGTTTGTTCCGTACCCATAACATCATTATCGATGGTTGCCGGAATGCCAATAACTTTAATGCCGTAGCGACTTAAAGCATAAGCGCCACGATAAGTGCCGTCCCCGCCGATGACAACAAGGTGTGTTATTTTATGTTTTTTAAGTTGATCAGCCGCCTTCATTAATACTTCCTCTTGGCGGAATTCTGGGAAGCGCGCCGTTTTCAAAATTGTCCCGCCGCGCATTAAGATTTCACTAACTGTCGACCGATTTGCTTTCACGATTTTATCTTCATAAATACCACGGAAGCCTTCATAAATGGCATACATTTCAAAATTGTACATAAGACCTGCACGAATGACGGACCGAATCGCGGCGTTCATTCCGGGAGCGTCGCCACCCGAGGTTAAGACTGCAACTTTAATTTTCATAAGACTAACTCCTAACAATAATTATTTTAACACGATTTTACTATTTAGGGCATCTACATTATGTTATAATGTGTTTACATATGCGATTAGTGAAAAGTAATGATTTTTATAGTATAAAAGTTCGAGGATACGTTACAAGTCTCCATCTCGATGTTTTAGACCTTCTTTATCAACCAATTATTGGTTTTAGCGCCACGAGTATTTATCGTTATTTATATGCAACGAGAGATTTTAGAAGTGGAGATCCCCTCTCTTTTGCTTTAATTCATAATCATTTAGGATTTACTTATGACCAAATCTCAATGGCCATTAATCGTTTAGAAGGACTTGGCTTAGTCCGTTCATTCTTAGTGTCTCGTCCCGAATTTAACGAATTCGTGCTTGAGTTATTCGCTCCTAAAGATCCAGCTTCTTTTAGTAAAGACGCAATCTTTATGCATTTATTGCAAGATATTTTAGGACCACGTCATACCCAAGAATTAATCGCTTTATTCATGCTTGATGCCGAGACCATTAATCAAGAAGAAGTTACTGCTGATTTTGCATCAATCTATGGACCGCAAGTTCAAGAACTTAACGGCGATGATCTTTACACCGGACAAACCTTAGAAAATGTTGTTGGTAGTGTAAAAATACCATTTGACGAAGTACTATTCTTTAATTTATTAACAAAAATTAGAAAAATATTGCCAACCGCATTATCCAAAAATGAAGTGAAGATTCTTAAACAAATTGCCGGTCTTTATGATTTAACGGAAGAAGCTCTTGCTAATAAAGTGGGAGACTTTTATAACGCTAAAGAACCATTTGGCAAACGAGTTGATATAAGTGCAATGCGAAGTCATCTCCAAGAACTAATAAAATATCCAACGATTAGTAAAACATTACGTCGTCGTAAAACCCAAGTTATCAGTGGCGATAGCGCCAATATTAATATGATTAATAATATGGAAACTAAGGGTCCAATTGATTTCTTAATGATGCTTAATGAAGGGACAAAGATTGCCCCTGCCGACCAAAAAATCTTAGAAGATCTAGCAGTTTCCTATAATCTTACCCCACCGGTAATAAATGCACTTATCTTCTATACTTTAAAATATAATAACAATCAGTTAATTCGGGCATTAATCGAGAAAAACGCTAGTTTCTTATCCCGTTCTAAAGTTAGTAATGCCCTAGATGCTTTAGACATTTTAGAAAGACCACCGCTACCTAAAAAGGGACGAAAACCCAAAAAGGAAGAAACCCTAGAAAAAGAAGAATTAACACCCGAAGCCAAAAATGATTTAGAAGATCCAATTTGGGACGAATTGAAGGACTTATAATGAGTAATAAATATAATGTTTCCATCGACCGAAGTGATCTTAATAAAGTTAAGGCTGAATTACTTAAAAATATTGAAGGTCATGCTGAACTGCAAGCCATTTTAAAGTCACTTAATATATCAAAAGATATTATCAAGGAGAATCTTGGCCTTCTTTCCGATTATCTTGATAGTCTTGAAGAAGTTAAGGCTTGTAAGGAAGCCGGAAAATGTTTAAAGCACGGTGAATATCATGCTTATAAATTACAAGTTGATGGGTCTTTTTTATCCTTAACCCCCGAATCTTGCCCGGTCGCCTTTAATGCCCAAAAAGGGATGATGCGTTACCAATTCCGTGATTTCCCTGATGAATATTTATCTTTACGCATTAAAGATAATCCCGCCCGACATGGTTTTTCCGGCTTCTTACGGGAATTAATCGCTTTTTATAAAGGTGAAAGTCACTTAGTGTATGTTGACGCGCCAAGTAATATTGGAGTTTTACGGTACGCCGTTAGTTTTATGAATCAAATTCTTGATGAAAAAAATGATGTCTCTGGCGCGGTCGTTGACTACCAAATGTTGATTCGTGAACATGCAAGTGATTATTATAAACAAAAAGAAGAACTTGATATATTACTTAGTCAACTGACCAATGTTGATTATTTAGTTATTCATAACTTTGGTAATGAAGAGATCAATAAACTAGTGCGCGATGCTTTTACATTCCCGCTTATTACCGAACGGATCAAACAAAAAAAGCCCACCATTATTTTAAGTGAACTTTCTTTAAACGATATTCGTTACTTACATGATTACACTGGTAAAGATGTACGTATTAATCAAATTATTCAAGCCATTAAACGAAATATAAAAGAAGAATTTACCCTTAAAGGTACTGCACTTTAAACGTTTTAAATTTATTAATTAAATCTTCAATACTTCCGTCATTAATGATTATGTAATCAAGTTTATGACGGTTTTTTAAATACATTTGATCAGGATTAATCCCTAAAGTATCGCCCCGTTTTTCAAGGTTTTGCATTTGTCTTGTAAGGCTAACTTCAACGCCGATGATGTAATCAAATAACTCATTAATTTTATGACTAAAAAGAACCGGAATTTCAAAATACAACGTTTTTGCAGTGCTATTCTTAATTATATTAAGCATTTCTTCTTTGACTAAGGGGTGAATAAGGCTATTTAGGACTTTAATTTGCTTTGGATTTTCCTTAAGATAATTCTTTAAAAGTTCAATATCAAAGCCATGCTCATTACTTAGCGAAACATTAAATGTTTTTTCTAATAGCTTAATAACTTCGGGGTCTTTATAAAGTGATTTAGCGAGCGCGTCGGTATCAATGACAATTTCTCCTAAGGACCGTAAGTAGTTACTAATGACGGTTTTCCCGGAGGCTTTTTGCCCAGTGATAGCAACTAATGTTGGGGCATTATGATTTACTTGGCAATGAGGACAAAAAGTCGTGCCGCGTCCGCCGACAAAGATCTTTTTAAAAAGCGTATTACACGTTGGACATCTTTCATCAACCCGGCCATATGCATGGAGTTTTTGTTGGAAGTTTCCGCTGACCCCAAGCGCCGGGGCGTAAGATCTGACCGTTGTACCGCCGGCTTTAATCGCATCATTAAGCACTTCAATGCTATGTTTGATTAATACTTTGACTTGATCAAGGGTTATTAAAGAAGTAGGAGTAAGCGGGTTAATTTTACTTAAGTATAAGACTTCATCGACATAAATATTACCTAGTCCGCTCATGAGTTTTTGATCTAGTAATGTTAATTTAATTGGAGTGTTTCGTCCTTTGATTTTCTCAAAGTATTCTAAAGGATTGATCGTAAAAGGTTCTGGTCCGACATTTTGGAGTGATTTTGTGTTTATATACTTTTCACGTGTCGTAATTTCCATCTTTCCGAATCTGAAGAAGTAAATGTAGTATATAACATAGACGACGTCCATCTTTTAAAACAAAGATTACATGAGCATATCTTGAATCATTATTCCCTGGTAATATTTCAATAAACTTCCCTTCCATCCGGAGGTGGGAAAGCATAATTAAGTTGGTGTCAAAGGTAAAGATAAGATATTTTCCAATACGTTCGATTTGTTTAAAAGTCCGCCCAATTAAGGCTTTTTTAAAGGAAGGGACATCACCAATAATAATGCCTTTTTTATAAACTATAACATCAATTATTTCTGATTCCGGAAGAAAAGTATTAAGAATTTTTTTAACAGTTTCGACTTCTGGTAATTCGGGCATAAATCCTCCTAAATGGCACTAAACCAGTCTTTGCCGGTGCTCACGCCAACCTTTAATTTAAGCGGAAGGGCAAAGATGTTTTCCATGATATCAACAATTTCATCAATAATATGATGTTCATTATCATCTAGCGCAAAGATAAGTTCGTCATGGACTTGTAAAATTAAAGTTGTTTTATAGTTATTTAGAGTCAAATACTCATCGACTTTAATCATTGCAAGTTTAATTAAATCGGCGGCGCTTCCTTGAATAGGCGCGTTCATCGCCGCTCTTTTAGCAAATTCTCTTGTTTGGTAATTTGGGTCATTAATTTGCGGAATATAGCGTTTTCGTCCGGTTAAGGTCGAAAACGCTATA
>CALAWM010000035.1 GCA_937895315.1 uncultured Caryophanales bacterium
GTGTTCGTGATTTAAGATTGAACCACCGACAATGGGGATATCACTGTTGCTCCCGATAAAAAGATTAGGGAAACGGTCGACGAATGCCACTAATTTAGCGAGAATACGCGGGGAAATCGTCATTGGTTTATGTTCTTTAGAAATGACAATTAAGTGATCTTTATAATAGACAAACGGGGAATATTGCATATACCATTCTTCTTTATCAAGAATTAAAGGTACGGCGCGTAAGTTTTGGCGTGGCGGCGTTGTTTCATTCCCAGCAAAGCCAACGTTTTCTAAACAAAGGGGACAACTTGGATATTTATCCTCAGGATTTTCTTTTAAAACTTTCGCAACATCTTTGTTATCTTTTTCGGGTTTAGCAAGATTGATGGTCATTTCATAATAATGATTGCCAATCGGCGCTTTCCAGCGAATATTTTGTTCAATTTTTGATTGTTGAATATAGTTATTGGCGACACTTAAATCATATAAATATTTAATGGCGTGGTCACTACTTTTTTTATAGGCTTCGCTAAAACGAATGTTAACAACACTCGGAATTGGGGTCATCATTCCTAAAATATCGGTAATAATGCCATCACTTGCCAGCACACTTAAATGCGGATATTTATGTTCTTTAAGCGCTTCTTCTAATTCTAAAATTAACTTTTCAGGATTATTTAAACTGGCGATTTCACTAACGTTAATAACGCCTTTATATGGCTTTTTAAGGCCAAATTTTGATAATAATATATTCCGGTAATAATTGATATCTTCAGGGTTTAAGGCGAGTTTAAGTTCGCCATAGGTTAATATTTTTTCGACTAAGATTTCTAACATATGCCACCTCTTTTCACAATCTATTATGACAAAATTTAACTTTTTTTGGTAATGAAGTATAAAATACTTATGAAGTCACCACCGATTCTTGTCGTATTGTTAACCCCTGTTCCGCTCCATTCGGGATATAAGGTTAAGGCGCCTGACTTCAAGACTTTGCCACTTACCACGTAATGTTCTTTAACTTCAATTTTAATTAATTCTTCAGCACTTTTACGGTTATTTAAGTAATTAATAATTGCCCCATCATGCTTGATGAATTTTGGTAAGACTCGGTTTAAAAGTGAACCAAAAGTTTCAATATTGGTTGTTTGGTTTAAAGTCGTAATTTCATACGTATAATCTTCATTTAAGGGCAAGGCCACTAATTTATTTACTTCGGGAATGGTACTATTGACCCCAATACTAACTAAAACAACGGCCACTTCTTGATCTTTACTAATCACGCCATAAGCCTTTTTATCTTTCGCCGATTGGACATTAAATTCAAAGTAATCACCGTTTATTACATAACTTTGAAATACTTTAGCGATTTCGTTATAGGCTTTAATTTCTTTTTCTTCTTTAGGCGTAAGACTTGTAACATCAAGTTCATAGCCAAATCCTCCACTTAAAAAAGCATTATTAAAGCGCGTTTGTAACGGAATATTTCGTAACATTTGATGGTTAGGAATGGCACTGACGTGCCCAGACATCACACTTAGTGGATAAGCTTTCGCTAAAGTGGTGTGCATTCTAATTCGTTCATGAGCATCACTACAGTCACTAACCCAGATTTGATCAAAGAAACTCAAAATTCCTAAATCAAAACGATTGCCGCCACTTGCGCAACCTTCCCATAAAATCCCCGGGAATTCATGCATTAAGACGCTAAGTATTTCATATAATCCTACCGTATAATCATAAAAGAAAGTCGAAAAAGAGCCATTTGGGCTATAAAAATCACTTAAGTTGCGGTTATAATCCCATTTCACATAATTGATATTCGCACAATTTAGAGTATTTCGCATATTCGTAATAATATAGTCACGGACTGCTTTGACCGTTAAGTTAAGGGCATATTGGAAACGGCCGGTGCTTGGCACTAAACCGGGAATTTTCACGACCCATTCGGGGTGTTCATGAAATAAGGGATGATCTTTACTAACCATCTCCGGCTCAAACCATAAACCAAATAAAACGCCTTTTTTATGGGCATAATCACTAAGTCCTTTAAGCCCATGGGGAAGTTTATTTTTATCGACAGTGTAGTTTCCAAGTCCTTTAAAATCATCATTTCGATTAATAAACCACCCGTCATCAAGGACGAATAATTCAATTCCTAATTCACTACTTTTATTAATTAAACTCTTGATTTTACTTTCGTTAAAGGTAAAATACGTTGCTTCCCAGTTATTAAGTAAGATCGGGCGGGTTTTTTTGGCGTATTGTTTTCTTACGACGTGATTTTGAATAAAGTGGTGAAAGTTATGGCTTACGCCATTTTCACCCCCTTGCGAGTAAGTTATAACCGCAAAAGGAGTAATAAATACTTCTTCTTCATTTAATGCTTTACTAAAGGTTTCATCATTTATTCCGTGTTGAATTCGTAAGTTATTGTTAAATGTATGTTCAATTGTTGCTTTAAATGGACCGCTATAAATTAAGTTAAAACCATAAGCGTCCCCGTGATTTAATCTCGTATCTTTATTGAGCAACAAAAAGAAAGGATTATGCCGGTTACTACTTGGTCCGGCATTCGTACTTATTTCAAAAATACCTGGCGTTAATTCTTTCCGGACCGGGCGCATTTCATTGGCCCATGTCCCGTACGTATAATAAACTTCATAATGATTATTTGGAAGATCAAGATTAAGGCTCATTAATCTTTCAAGTCGGCCTAAAGTATTTAAGACAACGACCCGGCGGGCAATAACATTCGCGGCTTTAAAAATAAGATAATCAAGTTTAAGATGCGTATTACTCGCCTTATCTTCCAAAAGGAAATAGTAATATTCATCCGCTCCATCAGGAATTGGTAAGGCGTTTTTATCGAGAGTATCTAACGGGGCAAAGCCGTGTTTAATAACGACAAAATCACTGACAAAGCCGACTTCATGTTCAAGTAAAATACTTGGTTTTCGGTAATCACCTTTCCCAAGGGTTGAAACTTCAAGATTTACAAAATCTAAAGAATAATTATCATCGGCTTTTCCGCTATAAACGGTTGATGTCCCTAAGACGTTTTTTTGCTTATTCTCAAGGACACTATAGTCTTCATCATCACTAAGCCGTGGACCATAATATAAGTTTTCTAAATGGCCATACTTATTGACTTTTAAAATATAAGAGGAGTCATTCGTTTTTAGGTGTATATATGTATTTTCCATATGTTAATTTTAGCACACTACCATAATAAATATAGTTTCCCACATTCACTTTTATTAGATATAATATAAGCATGAAACATCCCTTAAACTTTAATTGGTTCTTCATCGCCAATTTTAATGATGAATACATCCGTAAAACTCCAGCGAATAGCACCCTTGTTGACTTACCACATAATATGGTTGATTTTCCTTTTAATTATTTTGACGAAAAGATTTTTGAAACACAGGGTACTTATATCAAAGAAATCACCCTCAATGAAGTAACCAAAGACCGACTTTATATCTTACGGTTTGAAGGGGTCAATAACGCCTTTGATCTTTACATTAATGAAGCGCATGTTGGGAGCTTTACAAGGCCATACATCGAAGAAAATATTAATATCTTTGTTAAAGAAGGAAATAATCGGATTGTCGTAAAAGTAAACGGCACCCATGCAGTAAACGCCCCACCCTTTGGTAATACCGTCGACTTCTTCCCTTTTAGCGGCATCTACCGCGAAGTAAGTTTATTAATATATGATAGCCTTGCCCTACTTGATTTAAAAATTGATGCAAGAAGTGACGGCAAAGTAACATTAAAACCAAAAATCCGCAATATAAATAACGAAAATTAC
>CALAWM010000036.1 GCA_937895315.1 uncultured Caryophanales bacterium
CCTTTGATATCATTGGTATCGACAATCGTGGCCGCGGTATGTAATGAACGGGCACATATACAGTGCGTTAAGGTTAAGACCCCATTCGCGTGTAAATGGAACGCTCCGGCATCAGTACCGCCCATACTTGAATAGTATTGGTAAGGAACTTTGACCTTGGCGGCGCTTTTTTCTTGATAACTTAATAATTCCGGGAAGGCAATCATCGAGCGATCTAAATAACGAATTAAAATTCCGCCCCCTAGTTGGCCTTCTTCAGTCTTACTAATTGTGTCGCGCGCCGGGGAACAGTCTAACACAATGGCAAAATCAGGATTAATGACATCGGCAATCGTTTCCGCTCCGCGTAGACCAACTTCTTCTTGGACCGTTGCTCCCACATAAAGATCATAAGGTAACTCAATATTTTGAAAGTGTCGTGCCATTTCAAGCATCATAAAGACGCCATAACGATTATCAAACGCTTTCGCTAAAAGTCTTTGTCCACTGTTTAAAACGTGGAAAGGACCATCAACGACGATCATTTGCCCAACTTTAACGCCGGCGGCAAGGGCTTCTGCTTTGGACGTAAAGCCAAAATCAAAGTCAAGATCACTAATTTTAAGTTTATCGACGCTTGTCCCACCTAAATGTGGGGCTAGGGCGCCAATACTACCATTAAGTTTTGTTCCGTTATCTAAAGTTAACCGCACTCGTTGCGAAAGTAAAGTATTTGTACTGATCCCGCCCCGCGCTTCAGCTTTCATAATCCCGTTTTCACTAATATCTAAAACCATAAAGCCGACTTCATCCATATGACTTCCCACCATAATGCGGGGAGCATTACTAGTTTTAGATTTCTTAACACCAAAGATCGATCCAAGATTATCTTTTACTAAAGTAAATCCATACTTTTCTAATTCACCTTTAATAAATGCGGCTAAGTCTTTTTCTAAACCAGAAATCGCATCAATCTGCGTTACTTTTTCTAATAGTTTCAATTCACGTTTCGTTAACATAAAATCACCTACTTCTTTCCAACAATTCTCTTTATTTTAACACCTTTTAAAGTGAATTTATTCTCATATTCGGTTTTGGCATCAAAGTCACTTGTTACGTCATAGTCCTTTATAAACTCTATATTTTCGTAAGGATATTGACTTATTACTTCATGGGTATATTCAGCCAGTCCATCATTATCGGTCTTAATTAATAAATATCCACCTTTTTTGAGGACGCGAAAGTATTCATCCATGAAAGTTTTATAAGTTAATCTTCTTTTTTCATGGCGTTTCTTTGGCCACGGATCACTATGATTTAAAATGACATAATCAACACTTTCGGTAGGAACTTTTGGTAAAAGCACCAAAGCATCAGCGTTAGTAATATTAAAGTTTT
>CALAWM010000037.1 GCA_937895315.1 uncultured Caryophanales bacterium
ATATGTTCGGCAGCTTTTTCATTATCACCCGTCAGCATTATTGTTTTCTTTATGCCGCTTCTTTTCAGATCGCTCACTAAATCTTTAGCGTCTTCTCTAAGGGTGTCAAAGAGTGATAACGTACCAATTAGGCCGTTTTTGCTGGCTAAAAAGACTAAAGTATATCCTTCATCCTCTAATTTTGTGATCGTTTCGTTTTCATTATCGAGATTAATATTATTTAGTAAAATTAACTTTTTGTTACCTAAAAAATAAGTTTCTTCATTATAAGTAAAGGTGAGTCCGTGTCCGGTTATTATTTCCGTATTTGTTGGCGTTTCATTAACACTTCCAAGTTTTTCTTCACTATATTTAATAATTGCGCTGGCGAGGGGGTGTTCACTATATTTTTCGCCAATGGTGGCTAGTCTTAAAAAAGATGCTTCATCTCCTTGAAATACATTGATGGCAACGACTTCTGGTTTGCCATACGTTAAAGTTCCGGTTTTATCAAAGGCGACACTTTTCGTTTTCCCGATCCGTTCCATAATATCCCCACCTTTAATGACAATATTATGTTTGGCGCTATTACCAATTCCGGCGACAATTGATACTGGAACACTGATCACTAACGCGCCTGGGCACGCAATTACTAATAAGGTAAGACCCATCTTAACATCCCAGAAAATAAGACCAATGGCAATCGCTAATAAAATGATGGCGGGGGTGTACCATTTAGCAAATTTCTCCATGAATTTTTGGGTTTTGGCTTTCTTATCTTGAGCTTCTTCCACTAAGGAAAGAATGCGCGCAAACGTTGTATCTTCACCAACTTTAGTTGCTTCAATAATTAAATATCCGTTTTCAAGGACACTTCCCGATATTACTTCATCATTTACGGTCTTAGATAAAGGGATTGATTCACCACTTATCGCCGCGGTATTAACGGAAGCAGTACCTTCAATGACTTTTCCGTCAACGGCAATTTTATCACCGGGTTTAACAATAACTTTGTCACCAATTTCCACATCATCAGGATCAACTTCAACTTCAATATTGTCCCTTAAGACTAAGACACTTGTGGGGGCTAACTTTAAAATGGCTTCAATCGAGTTTCTTGTTTTCTCTAAGGTTTTAGTTTCTAAAAAATCACCAAAAACAAAGAGAAATATAACCGCGGCCGCTTCCCAAAATTCACCAATGATGAGGGCGCCTATCGCGGCGATTGACACGAGTAAATCAATACTAATAATTTTATAACGTAAAGCCCCTATCGCTTTTTTGACGATACCAAAACCGGCTAAAAGGGCAGTTATAATCATAAAAATAGCGGTGACTAGATGATAATCACCTAATGTTGGACTACTTGCCGTTACTGGTAAAAATTGTTTTAGAACAAAACTTGTAACAACAAGGATCGTCGCGATAATTAAAACGATGTTCTTCCGTTTCATAGTTACTTTACGCTTTTAACAACGTATCCTAAATTGGTAATGACGTCTTTGATTTGATCAATGGAAATTAGTTCTTCATTGTAACTAACATTGACCTTTGAAGAGTTAAAAAGCACTTCTGATTCTAAGACACCATCTTGGCGACTAAGCGCTCTTTCAATTTTTGCAATACAACTTGGGCAGCTGATTGGTTCGAGTTTTAATGTTTTCTTGGTCATAATCTTTCCTCCTACCTATATTTTATATAAAAAAAGGTGCAATTCTTTGACTGCGGTCAAATTTTATGCACTTTGTTTACTTTTTTAACGATTTTCTAAAACGTAATGAAAGGCGTCTTCTTCTTCAAGCGGGCGACTCATATAGTAGCCTTGCCCATATTGACATCCTAACTCTTTTAAGAGGTCATATTGTTCTTTTGTTTCAATCCCTTCTGCTAAAGAGTTAATTTCAAACTTTTTACAAATATTAATTACTTCGGGGACCGTTGAATATTTTAATGTTTCGCGGTTAAGAGGTTCAATAAAAGTCCGATCCATTTTAATGGTGTCAAAGTTTAATTTTTCAATCCGCGACAAGGAGGAGAATCCGGTACCAAAATCATCAATCGCCGTAACAATGCCGTAATCATTTAATTCACTTAAAGCGGCATTTAGTTGACTATAGTTCGTAGAGAATATTGATTCGGTTACTTCAATTGCCAATAAACTTGCAGGAATACCCGCGCTTTCAATCCGCAGTAATAAATCATCGGTGAAATCACTATCTAATAATTGGAGAGCAGAGATGTTCACGGCCACCGGAATATTTTTTATGCCGGCCGCCATTAAGCGTTTAATAAAGATAATTGCTAAATCGATTATCTTCTTACCAAAGGCGACAATAATGCGGTTTTTTTCAACAATTGGGATGAATTCTAATGGTCCAACTGGTCCATATTTATTACTTTTATATCGGGCTAATGCTTCAAAACTACAAATTTTACCCGTATTGAAATCGATAATTGGTTGAAAGACAAGGCGGAGATTTCCATAACCCTTGGAAAAAGATAAATCGATTAATTCTTTTTTAAGATTTTCTTCCCTTTGTACCATCTTATCCATTGCATCGTCATAAATATTTAAATTGAAAAGTTTTGTCTCATCTTGCAGGTTTTCGCTCGCAATTCGGGCGCGAATTAAGCATGATTCGGCGAGAATTGACGTCCTTGAAAGATGATTAACCCCCACATTACAACGAATTTGTTCCCGGAAAATGGTCCGGCCAATGACATTTTTGATATCACGGAATAAGTCATTAATTTCCGTTGCACTCATCCGATGCTTTGAGTAATAGACATAAATATCTTCTTCAGCATAATATAATGCGCGTTGACTTGTTTCTAACGTTTTTAATTTATTAACTAACGAGGCTGTTAAAAGTTCAACATATTGGTAACCATGGGTCCGATATAATTGTTGAGTGTCTTTAAGGTTAACAAGGAAAAGCGTTCCCTTGGTATTTTTAACATCTAATTTAGATTGAATTTTATTTGCTAAAAGTTCACGGTTAGGTAAGTTTAATTTATGGTTGAAATCATGAAAATATTGCAGTTGCTTTTCTAATTTTTTACTTTTAGTAATATCGGTAATAATTCCTTCAAGCGCGACAACGTTTCCAAGGTGATCATAAATAGGAATACCCCGTTCATAGACCCACTTAATCGTGCCATCTTTAGCGGTAATTTCGTATTCAGCTTGCATCACGCCTTTTGCTTTGACAACCTTATCCCATTCATCCCGTAAAAATTTACGATATTTTTTAAGGATGACGTTGTTGAAGGAAATAATTTTATTGCCGAGTAATTCATCGGCATCATAACCCGTTAAATCTTTGGCACCGGCTGAAACAAATTCCATTGTCCAATTTTCATCATAAAGGCAACGATATGCTAAACCAGGAAGGTTTTGTAAAATGGCCGAGCGACTTCTCGCGCTTTCATCAAGTTCTTTTTCTAAAACTTTTCGGTTTTCAATATTACGAATCATTAATAACCGGACAAATTCCCCGTTGGTCGATTTTGGTGAAGGAATAATCCCCATATATTCACCAATCCAAACAACTGAACCATCTTTTCGAATAATTCGCTTTTCAAGATTAAAGTGATTGTCGCCTCTTTTTTGCATTAAAGCATATGCTTCTTCTTCATGAATTTGATCATTTGGATGGGTTAAGCCGTTCCAACCGATTGATAAATACTCTTCACGGGTATAACCAATAATATTAATAAATGAATCATTGATAATTGCTTTGGATAGATCATTATTAGGAACAATCACAATCCCAACTGGTGATGAATCAAAAATAGCCTCGACTAAACGCATTCTTGAGGCTGTTGAAACTTTATGTTCTTTAAACTCTAATAATTTGTTTTTAAAGGCGTGGGAGTCAATTCACTGTTTGCACCAAAACTTCCCTTCCGGATCAAGATCTTTACCAAAATGATGATTATTATTGCCAAAAAGATACACCATTTGTAAATCTTCATGATTAGCCCGAAATAAGACAAAATCGCGGATTTTCTTGTCGGCTTCTTCGCCAATATCATAAATCACACCACTTAAAAGAGGATTATTTAAAATTACTTCCCCGGCTTCATCGGGAGCACAAACAATAAGTTTGAAGTTGTTTTCAGTGATTGCAGTAATCTTGTTAATTTTATTAACATCATTACTAACTAATAAGATTTCATCTCTGTACATGTATCTTTTCCAGTAAAAGTAATTATAACATACATGCATTTTTCTCCATGTTTAATTATGTAAATTATGAAATTTCTAACGTTGTTTTATTTTTTTATGCTAAAAATGAATAATTATCATTGTATTTGCGTTTTTATGAGCAATTATTTATTTGTTAATAACGTATGTTTGGGAAAGAAAGTCAATTGTTTCTACAATGAGTTTTTGCAGAATATCGACGTTAATATCCGCGAGTTTGTTAATGTAAAGGCACGCTTTACCTCTTTTATATTTGCCAAGATTTTCTAGTAAATATTCATGTTCTGGTCGCCCTGTGAATACATAAAGTGATATTGCACTTTTGCGGGGGGGAAAAACCTACTAAAGCCCAGTCTCCTTCTTGGCTGCTACGTACTGATTTATAGTGATAACTACCAAAGCCAATGATTGAGGCTCCCCACATTTTTGGAGGATAGCCAGTAACCTTTTCCATAATTTTAATGAGTTCAATGCTGTCTTCTTGTTTTTGCTCCGTTACCGCAAAGTTTTTAATAAACTCTAATACATCACCATCATGTTGTTTTGTTTTTAGTTCTGCCACAGTCATTCCTCCATTTGGTAAGTTATTTGGTACTTATTATTATATTTAAAAATGAGGAAATGCCCTGCATATACACGTAATAATCCATCTGCACCGATTACTTTAATAATGTAATTCAATAATGATTAATTTGATTCTACTTCTATATTTTTTGTTATTGACTTAAAAAAATCACTTCCCCATAAAGACAGATTTGAATCATCTTTAATAAATGGCCTTACATCCATTTTCGCTGACTCATAATCAATAGAATTGAATTTTTCTTCTAACATTTTAACTAGTAAGTCTTTATCTAAATGGGTACTTTCACTAATAGTTTTTGTTTGCTTGAGCCTTGATTCCAAATGCTTTAAATTCACTTTTGTATTTAGACTTAAATAGTGGATATAATCATACAAATCGCGTCCCTTTACCCTGTTTTTCCAAGACCTAGCAAGCACTGCGTGAATCTTTCCCGCAAATAAGGAACTTTGATCGTAAACTCTAACTTGGTAGGGAAATGGAAGTAAGCGGTATTTAATTTCTGTGTTTGCATAAAGAGGTGGGTTAACATCAACTTCAAACTTAATAATAATCTTTTCATTATGCGTGATTTGATTTTGATTTATCAATTCTGGATATATTGTTATTAATGTTTCTTTTGTATCACCTTTAATGAACGCTGATTCAATAGTAGATTTTTTAGTCTTTTCTTTTCTTGACACCTCAAAATGAAGTCCAAGTGATTTTACGATTTCACTAACAGGTTTTAAATATTTATTTATGTCAAAAGTATTGCTGGTGGTAAGTAATGTGAAGTCTAAATCTTCACTAAATCGCTCCATACCATAAAAAATTCTTAGTGCCGTCCCGCCATAGAATGCAGCCTGTGTAAAAAAATCAGTTTTGGAAAGTCCTGCCAATATTACTTCTTGTAAAACTTCCTTTATTGCATTCTTTTTTTCGCTTACCGTGTTTGCGCCATGCTTTTCAATCATTTGTTGGATAATTGTCATATTTAAACTCGCTTTCAATGTATTTTCTTAAGAATTTAAGATTCGTAGAAATATATTTATTGGATAAATACAATAAATCATCGAAGTTTAACTCTTCAAATATTTCTTCGTTAATACGCAGGTCGTCAAATAATAATATTTTCAAATCTTTTATGCTATAAACTGGTTTTTTTATATATAGTAAGTCACATAATGCCTTTTCGGGGCTCGCAATGAAGTAAGCATAATTACCTTCTACATAGGCTTTTACCATAAATGGAAATGCAGTTTCGGGTACATCACGATAAGTGAAAACCCCATAATGATTACGATATATTTTGCTTTTCCGTTTGTTAAATGTTGCATTTGTGTAAATTACAACTCTCTCTGGAATAAGATTATGAAATGATAATGCAAATTCAAAGGATAAGTATGAGGGTCCATAAATATATGAGGAGAGTAAAAACCCTTCAGTTGAACAGTCAGTTTCATAAATCCCTCTAACAAGCGGAAATAGAATTCCCTTTTCAACATCTCTTTTAATTTTTCCATTAATGTCATTGTAGTTCTTATACTTTTCATTAAGATCTAAAGTGGTAATAACCATATCATTTCCTCCACTTAATTGTATTTTATAACATTTTGTGGAGCAAATCAAGATGTTTCTGTTTTTTTAAAAATATTGTGATTGTAACTAATTACAGAAAACAAAAGATATTTTTAATAATTAAATTTAGGGTTTAACAAGGCCGTTTAAATCGAGCAAAACAATTGTTTCAACGTGAGCAGTATGTGGAAACATATCAAGCGTTTCAATATGTTTAATAGCGTATTTTCCGGTAAGTATTTTAAGGTCTCTTGCTAACGTTGCCGGATCACATGAAACATATACAATCTTTGGTGGTAAAACCTCCATAATCTTATTTATGAAAATAGGACTTAAGCCTTTTCGCGGCGGATCCACAAAAACAATATTAACTTTATGGATTTCTTTGTGTTTAAGTAAAAAGTCCCCAGCATCATCTTGATAGAAGGTTGCATTTATAATGTTATTATAATCGCGATTAACATTGGCGTCTTCGACCGCTTCTTTAACAATCTCAACCCCGATAGCGTGTTTTGCTTTTTTGGCGGCAAGAAGGGTAATCGTACCAATTCCAGAATAAGCGTCAAGAATTACATCATCTTTTTTTATATCAGCGAGTTCAATCGCACGGCTATATAATTTTTCAGCTTGCGGTGTGTTGATTTGGAAAAAGGATTTACTTGATATTTTAAAAGTTAAATCATCAATCTTGTCAGTGATTATCCCTGAACCATATAATACTTCCTCATTATCACCCAAAATAACATTGGTTTTGTGGGGGTTGATATTTTGCACAATTGTAGAGATTTGCGGGCATTCTGCAATTAAATCATTACAAAAAGCACTTAAATTATCAATATTCTTTGTTCTTGTAATTAATACAACCATTAAATCCGGGGTATAGTAACTTGCCCGAAGCATTATTCTTCGTAAGTCGCCTTTATGGCTTTTTTCATCATAAATGCTTATTTGATGTCTAGTTAATAATTCACGAATTTTTACCATTACTTCACTTGCGCGAAGATCATCTAAATGAGTCTTTTCCATAATAACAATGTCATGGCTATTATAGCGATACATTCCCGATATTACTGTTCCGTCTTTTTTAACTCCTAAAGGAAGTACGGTTTTATTCCTATAAAAATATGGGTTTGGCGCTTTATGAATTGTTTTAATATCGTAATCAATTCCCCCGATAACGCGGAGCGCTCTTTTGACTTTACTTAATTTATGTTCAACTTCTTTTTCATAATCTAATTGGGTAAATTGACAACCCCCTAGATGAATCGTTTCCGGGATTAAAGGGGTAATCCGGTCTTTGGATACTTTAGTAAATCGCACAACTTTAGCAGTGCCAAAATTGCGCATTACTTTCGTAACTTTAATATCGGCTTCTTCACCAATGATGAGATTATTAACAAAAAGTG
>CALAWM010000038.1 GCA_937895315.1 uncultured Caryophanales bacterium
AAAGAAACGTGGTAATAGGTTTATGATTGAACTTTTTCCGGAACCAGTGGAACCAACAATCGCGGTGGTCGTTCCTGGTTTGGCGGTAAAGTTAATGTTTTTAAGGGTAGGGTGTTCAATATCACTAAATGTGAAGATTACATCATTAAAGCGAACAACACCGGTATCGATTAAATCTTTATTAATTGCTTCTTCTGGGTTTTTAATGTTTGGTTTGACATCTAAAACAGCATTAATCCGTCTTGCACTGGCAGATGCCTGCGGGAACATAATGAAGGTGAAACTTAGCATTAAGAAGGACATCATAATGTTTTGAACATACATCGAAGCGGCCATTGTTTCCGAAAAAGCATTTGGATCCATCGGCATCGCGCCCGTAAGCATGTTATTTAAAATAACAAAACCCATGAAGTAAATGGCAAAGTAGGCTAAATTAAAGAAAATACCAACCGCAGGATGAACAATAGCCATGACGTTATTTACTTTAATAACAATATCCGTCATTTGTTGGTTGGCTTCTTTAAAGAAACGTTTTTCCCGTTCTTCTTGATTAAATGCCCGAATTACCCGAACCCCAGTTAATCCTTCACGGAATAATAAAGTTACATAATCTAATCGTTCTTGAATTTGCACGAAAAGTGGGGAAGCAATAATGAAGGTTACGACCATTATTATTAGGATAATTGGTAAAACAACAAGGACAATATAGAAATACATTGGATCAAATCTTAATAATTTAACAGATCCGATGATTAAGAAAATGGGTGACATAACAAAAACACGGTTAATCATGAAGGCAAAGTTTTGCACAACGCGAGTATCGTTTGTAACCCGTGTTAATAAACTGGCGGTGCCAAACTCATTAATGTTCGACAATGAAAATTCTTCAACTGACTTAAATGTTTCGCGCCGGACAACTCTTCCTAATTCAGCGACAAAGTAAGAATTAAGCAATCCTTGACCAACCGCGAGCATAAAAATAAGGCCAGATAAGCCAACCATGATAAGACCAATAGTTAACATTTCCGTTATTTGTTCTTGGGTGGCGCCAGTCACGGGATTGATTCCACTAACAACTGATTGAATATTAGTTATATAGTCAGGTAGCATTAATTGCAGTAAAGTTTGACCAGCAACTAAAGCAACAATAATTAACAACTGCCACCAAGAGCGTTTAACTAATTTATAAATTTTAAACATCTAGTGCACTCCTTTCAATAGTGGTAAATATATATGCGCGGCCTTTAAAGTTGATTTTGAGTGCGTTTTTACACTAAAAATCTGAGCACTTACTAAGCCTTGAAATATCGCTTGAAGAGCATTTAATATTTCTTCTGCCGTTAAGGTTGCGATTAATCGACCAGCCTTTTGGGCACCACGAATAATCTTTGTGAAGAATGAAACCCATTCGTTTTGCACCTTAACAACGGTGTCATTTAATGGAGACATCGTATGTTCAAAAGAAAAAAGATTTAAATAATAGGCATACATTGGATTTGTGTTTAAACCATCAATTAAAAGGGAAATAACACCAATCATAATGATATCCGGGGTTGTTTTGACCTTTTTTAAATGAGAAATAAGGCCAATATAAAGTTCAGAAACATGTTGAATGGCCGCATCATAGAGGTTATTAATGTTTGAAAAGTAGTGATAGACAAGACTATGACCGCAATCAGCTTCACGGGCAACTGACGCAATTGTGATATCAGCAAAAGGGACACGAGCAAAAAGACGAATACCGGCATCAACAATCGTATCGCGCCTAGTAACTTTCTTTTTTGTACGTGGTTTTCTTATCATCACTTACCCCCTATATCTAGTTTTTGATTATATCATTTAGGGGCAGTGAATTCAATTGTTTAATCCTTGATTAAATACTTCAATTCATCGCGACTTAGACGGCGATAACCACCAATTGGTAAATCATCGACAACAAGATTAGCGAAACGTTCACGATGAAGTTTAATTACTTTTAAACCAAATGCACCAAACATTCGTTTTATTTGGTGATATTTTCCTTCAACAACCGTTACTCTTCCTATATTTTTATCAACTATTTCAAGAGTGGCCGGTAAGGTCTTAAATTCATCGTTTATCACAAATCCATCGCGAAATTGCACGATTAATTCAGTAGAAAGCTCACCATCAACTTCGGCAATATATACCTTTTCAAAGGCGTTTTTAGGACTAATTAAACGATGGGTCAACTTCCCATCATTTGTTAACATTAAAGCGCCAGTTGTGTCTTTATCTAAACGACCAACAGTGTGAAGTTTATACATTATAAATTCTGGAGCATAATCAATAATGGTTGGGTTGATATTATCTTCATTCGCACATATATAGCCTTGGGGTTTGTTAATTAGATAATATTGATATTCTTCATATTCTAAAACTTGATCATTATATCGAACAACATCCACCGCGGTGTCAACATGAAAACCATCACTAGTAATAGCAATGTCATTGACAAATATTTGCCGATTTCGGATTAATTTCTTTACGGAGGTTCGTGACTCTCCTATTGTTTTGGATAAAAAACGATCTAGTCTCATACTTCTTCTTCAACGGGTTTTGGTTTCTTGCTAGATTTCTTTTTAAACCAAGCGACAATGTCTTGTTCATGCCGATCTGCCGTGGCAATTAAAGCAAAACTTGCGACAAACGCCCATATAATTCCGGCAATTACATCAGTAGGGTAATGGAATCCAAAATAAAGGCGTGTAAAGGCCATAATTGAACTAAAGACTAAAACGGGGACCGCCGCCTTTTTATGATAATAAGCAACGATAAAACCAAAAAGAAAGGCCGATAAAGTATGACCAGATGCAAAGGCATAAGAACTTGGTACTAGGAAATCATTAAATTTACTTTCGGCACCAAATGCCAAGACATGATTGTTTAACCATAAAGCGTCACCCCCTAATTCCGGATGTAAAAAAGGACGGGGTCTTGCTACGAGATACTTAAAAACAAAATTATTAAAACCTGAAACGAAGATAAGGGCAATAATTGATACTATCGCCGCCTTTCTTGTCTTCTTCCAAAAAAGCATAATTATTGAAATCAAAAAGAAAATTCCGGCGCCTTCGCCCATAAGAGTAATAATTTTCATTATTTCGGTGACAATCGGAGATTGAAGATTTTCAATTATCCAACGTAAGGCACTATACTCCCACATCGTCTTTTTCTCTTTCTTCTTTCATCGCTTCTTCAATTATTTTTTCTTGTTCTTCGGGTGTTGTTTCTTTTTTATCGACGAGTCCAAGTAAGTAATAAGAAATAAAGGCACCAAGTAATACCGCCATTACACAGGCAAATAACATTAACGGTTCAAAGCCCGTGACCTTGGCATATTCTGGTTTAATTTTGCCATTAAAGTAAGCAATTGTAATAGATCCAATAATGAATCCAAGAATGGTAAAGTTTGTTTTTATACGGTTTTTGCTGAAGAAATACTTATAAACCTTAGCAATTACAATTAATCCTAAAAGAGAACCAAGGGCAAAAACAAAGACGGCACTAAGGTCATAACCTACATTGACGAAATCAAGTTTTACAATACGGAACATAAAATCAATTAGTTCTTCATAGTAACCAAAAGCGATTAAAATGAACGTTCCAGAAATACCGGGAGAAACGTGACCACCCATTGACACAAACGCCACTAAGAAAAAGAGAATTAGTTGTACAAAGTTAATATTGATTAAATCAGCATGTAGGGTTGTAAACCAGGTGAATGCCCCTAAACCAAAAACAAACAGGAAACCAATAAGCGTAAGTATTAAGTTTTGCCATTTTACGTTCCCTTTTAAACTTTTATGGAAGACGCGTAAGCCTCCCATTGTAAGTCCAGCAAAGAAAGAAATTGTTACAAATGGGAAGTGTTCAAGTAATAGTTTAATGGGGTAAAAAAGTGCACCCATACTAATAATGCCGCCAAGTCCCATCGGCACCAGTAATGCTAATGACTTTTTAGGTTGTTTGCGGAAATCAGAAACAGCATTAATAAGGTCATCATAAACCCCAATTAATACTGCCATTGTCCCCCCACCAATTGCGGTGATGAGAGCGAAGCCAAGGAGTAATCCTTGTAAGAAGCGTTTTAAAAATTGATTCATAGTAAAATAATAGCATAATAAGTGATATAATTTGAACGGTAAAAACATGAAATTATTTGTAGGTTTAGGAAATCCAGGCGCAAAGCATAAAAATACCCGACATAACGCGGGCTTTTTAGCTTTAGAAAAATTTGCTGAACTTGCTAAAGTTGACATTGATAAAAGTGATTTTAAGGGACAATTTACTAGTTTTAACTATGAGGGCGAAAAGATTTTTCTTTTAAAACCACAAACATTTATGAATTTATCTGGCCAATCGGTCGTAGCGTTTATGAATTTCTATAAAATTGAAATTGATGAACTTTATGTCGTTTATGACGACATGGATTTATCACCCGGGAACATCCGTTTAAAAGAGGAAGGTTCTTCTGGCGGACAAAAGGGCATGCAAAATATTATTGAACTTCTGGGTAGCACCAACTTTAAACGGATTCGAATTGGTATTGGCAAACCACTTTATGATGGTGTTGATCACGTATTACAAGTACCAACTGGCGATGAAGCAACATTATTCCTTGATGGTATTACGAAGGCTAGTCACGCCTTACGTGATCTTTTAAAGGATGACTTCGCAAAAGTAATGAAAAAATATAACACTAAGGAGGTAAAAGGACCGCCTGGTGATTAAGCTATTCAATGACATATTTCCGAAAAATACACCCCCCCTCTTCGCGAAAGACCGGGTTTTTTTGACGTCGGAAGTAATAGGAACCGCCCTTTTAGTAGCAGAAGCCTTTATCAAGAAACCCGATAATTATGTGATTATCACCAATAATCTCTATAGTGCGCAAAAAGTTATATCGACTTTACAAACTTTTGTGGATAATGACGACATTCTCTTTTATCCAAACGATGATCTCCTTTTTACTGAAGTTTTGACGGCCACGAAAGAATTAGAGGCGCAAAGAATTTACACTCTTTTTGCAGCAAGTGATAAACGTAAATCACATATTTATGTCGCTAATCTTTCGGCAACCCTCAAACCAACGCTTGAAGTAAATTATTTCTTAAACCACACATTGAAGATTAAAGTAGGCGACACTTTAGGCATGGAAGAATTAACAACTAAACTACTACAATTAGGCTATATAAGGGTATCAAACGTGGAACAAACAATGCAATTTGCCGTCCGGGGTGACATTATTGATTTATATAGCGTTAATGAAGATCATCCAACGCGGATTGAATTCTTTGATACTGAAGTGGAATCGATGCGTTACTTCAATGTAAGCACCCAAGTTTCAATCGGTAAAAAAGAAGAAATGGTTGTCCTTCCGGCCAGTGAATATGTTTTAAATAAGGAAGACCAAAAAGACTTTATCTCTGAGATTAATGAAAAATATAAAAAAGAAACAAGTGGTTTTGAACCAACAATCATGGAAGCTTACCTATTTAATCTTCAAAATGATATTGAAACATATTTGTCCGGGAATAATTTAGCCTTAAGTAAATACTTATTATTACAACCCTTATTCCGCCATTCTTTTTTATGTCACGTCTATAATCCAAAGATTGTGCTTGCTAATGATTCACAACTTTTTGCAAGCTATGAGATCATTAACGAGCAAGCCCAACATTTTGTCCATGATGGGGCCAGAAAAAATAAACTTTTACCAAATACAAAGCTTTATTTAGACTTTGATGAACTAAACCAATACTATAAATATATTACGCGTGAATTTAGTGAAGATGGCAAA
>CALAWM010000039.1 GCA_937895315.1 uncultured Caryophanales bacterium
TACTAAAGAACCCACTTTTGGCAATGTTATATAATGCACTTTCCGCCCATTTGCTCTTCTTCCGGTAATAGGAGACGATTTCATCCGTCCTTTTAACGTAAGCTGGGAGGTCTTTAAGAATTAAGTATTCATCGCCGCGATTCATCACTTCATCAAAGATTGATTTAAAGACGTGCGGATTTCCGTTACTCCATGTGCCGTCAATAAGGCTATCAAGTACTCTTCTGATTTCAAAATCATTTTGATATACGTTCCACGGATTATAACCATTTTCTTCTTTAAGTTTTTTAACTTCAGGTTCGGTTAAACCAAAGATAAAGGAATGGGCATCACCGACTCGTTCGTGAATTTCAACGTTGGCACCATCAAGCGTTCCAAGCGTTAAGGCCCCATTCATCATGAATTTCATATTGCCGGTACCACTTGCTTCTTTCCCCGCCGTACTAATTTGTTCACTAATATCGGTGGCAGGAATAATGATTTCTGCGGTTTTAACACCGTAATTTTCAATAAAGATCACTTTCATATATTTATTAATTTCGGGATCTTTATTAACAACATCAGCGACTCCGTTAATTAGTTCAATTACTTTTTTAGCAAAGTAATAACTTGGGGCAGCTTTCGCACCAAAGATAAAGGTGGTTGGATGAATGCGGAATTTTGGATCATTTTTCATAGCAAAGTATAAAATCATAATCCGGAAGACATTCATTAATTGGCGTTTATAAGCATGTAATCGTTTAATTTGCACGTCAAAGATTGAGTCAACATCGATTTCAATACCATTTGCCATCTTAATATAATCAGCAAGTTGTTGCTTTTTAATCTTTTTAATTTGTAAGAATTTTCGTTGGACTTTCTTATCTTTAACATATGGTAAAAATTTTTCAAAATCATCAGGATTTGTAATATACGAATCACCAATAAGGCTTGTTAAATATTTACTAAGTTCGGGGTTACTGGCCACAAACCAGCGACGATGGGTAATCCCGTTCGTTTTATTTTGGAATTTTTCGGGATATAAAGCATAAAATTCTTTAAATGTTTGGGTCTTTAAAATTTCGGTATGTAAAGCGGCTACCCCGTTTACGGCAAAGGAAGCATAAAGCGCTAAGTTTGTCATTTGAATCATGCCATCACGAATTATGGCCATTGCCCGCCGGTCACCTTCATTAATACCGCGACTCATAAAGTCACGTTGACTCCGACGATCGATTTCTTCAATAATCATGTAGTTACGTGGCACTAAATGTTGGACATATTGAATTGGCCATCTTTCCAAGGCTTCAACCATGACGGTATGGTTTGTATAGGCAAAAGTTTTTTGCACAATATTCCATGAATCTTCCCAACTATATTCATAATCATCAAGTAAAATCCGCATTAATTCCGGAATGGCTGGGATCGGATGGGTATCATTTAATTGGAAGACATATTTTTCATGGAAGTTTTTCAGGGTTTTAAAACGACGATAGTGACCACGGATCGCACTTTGGAGTCCGGCACTTACGAGGAAGTATTGTTGCCGTAAGCGAAGCATCTTCCCTTTTTCACTACTATCATCAGGATATAAACCATGGTTAATTTCCCGTAACGTCGTTAAATATTGGTCAAATGGTTCATTGGTCGGTAATTTTTCATCACTTGGTTCAGCACTCCATAACCGCAGGGTATTAGCGACATCATTATGGTAACCAACAACGGCCATATCATAAGGAACGGCTTTGACAATTGTCGGATTTACGGTACGAATTCCAAAGTTCCCGTCGCGTTTTTGATAAGTTTCGGCGTGACCATAAAACTTAACTTCAACAGCGTGTTTTGGTTTTCTTACTTCCCAAACGTTACCGTTTACTAACCATTGATCTGGTAATTCAATTTGTTTACCATCAACAATTTTTTGGCGGAAGAAACCATATTCATAACGAATACAGTGCCCATTCCCGGCGTAACCAAGACTCGCAATGGAATCAAGGAAACAAGCGGCAAGACGTCCTAACCCACCATTTCCAAGCCCAGCATCACTTTCTTGTTCTTCAAGTTGATGAAGGTCCATGCCAATTTGTTTAAGCCCTTTATTCACGACATCATAAATGCCGAGGTTAATTAAATTGTTTGTTAATAAGCGTCCAATTAAAAATTCCATTGAGAAATAAATTAATTGTTTCTTTTCTTTCTTATTCACATTATCGCGGCTTTTGCGCCAGTTGACGTTCGCGTAATCGCGGACCATCGTCCCGAGCACGTCATAACGTTCGGTAATGTGACTATCTTCAAGACCAACCCCATATTTTTCGGTTAATCTTGCTTTAAATTCATGAATAAAACTTTTAGTTGTTGTAAACATAAATATCTCCGTTTCTAATTTTTATGTTGTTATTTTGTTTTTTTAAGGATTAAGGCGGCAAAGGAGCCGAGTTTTAAAGTAAGACGATATGGTCTTAATTCCGGTCCAGGCCCCTCTTTTGTCATAAGCGGTAACCCATTATATTGGTTATAACCACCATAGACATCCTTATCACTATTAAAGATTTCGGTATATTCTCCCTCATCATTAACACCAATATCGTATTCGCCATAGTAATTACCGGTCATATTAAAGACGAAGATTAATTTTTCATCATTATATGTCCGCATAAAGGCGAAGACACTTTGTTCTTTATTATCGACCATGAGCCACGTAAAGTTTTTCGAGTCAAATTCGCCAACATGCATGGCTTTTTCACTCCGATAAATTAAGTTTAAATCGCGGACTAAACGACTGACCGAATCATGTTTTGGATAGTATTTAAGTGACCACGGTAAACTCTTATTTTCATCCCATTCATCAAAACTCGCAATTTCGTTACCCATGAAGGTTAATTTCTTGCCAGGATGGGCAAATTGATAAGCATATAAGTTACGGGTTAAGGCGAATTTTTGGTCATAATTCCCAAACATTTTATTAATAATGGTCCCTTTGCCGTGGACGACTTCATCATGACTTAATGGCAACATGAAGTTTTCACTAAAGAAATAATGCATGGAAAATGTTAATAAAGAATGATCATATTTTTTATAGACTGGATCTTTGCTGTAATATCTTAAAGTATCATTCATCCACCCTAAATCCCATTTATAATCAAAGCCAAGACCACCCCATTCAACGTCACGGGTTGTGCCGCTAAAAGCGGTGCTATCTTCGGCAATCATCATAACACCAGGGAAATGATGGTGAACTTTACCGTTTAATCTTTTTACAAATTCGACTCCTCCTTCATTGACCCCGCGATTACTATTGCCGTGCCAGTAAACAATGTTACTAACCGCATCAATCCGGATGCCATCAAAGTGGAAATATTCTAAAAAGTAAAAGACGGAACTAATTAAGAATGAACGTACGGGGTCTTTTCCTAAATCAAATTGCGGTGAACCCCATTGACTAAAAGTATGTTCACTATCTTGATACTCATACATTCTCGTTCCATCAAATTCAATTAAACCATAGTGATCAATCGCAAAGTGGACCGCGACAAAATCTAAAATAACTCCAAAGCCGGCTTTATGCATCCGGTCGACAAAAGACATTAATTGCATTGGATTGCCGTAACGGCTGTCAACGCTATAAAAGCCCGTCGCTTGATATCCCCATGAACCATCAAACGGATATTGGGTAATTGGCATAATTTCGACGTGGGTAAAGCCTTTATTTTCCATATATGGAATTAAATAGTCAGCAATTTCTTCATAACTTAAAATTCGTCCGTTTTCTTTACCCTTCCAACTACCAAGGTGAATTTCGTAAATGCTAATGGGTTGATCATGACCGCGGGTCCGGTTTTTCATCCATTCGTCATCGTGCCACACAAAGTTTTCATAATCGAATAACCGTGAGGCCGAACTTGGGGCTTTTTCACTAAAAAAGGCATATGGATCAGCCTTTTCCACGTAATAACCATGGGCATTTCTAAAACGATACTTGTAATTTTGGTAATTATGAAGTTCAGGAATAGTTATTTCCCATACTCCACGATAGTCGATCTTTTCCATTTTATGGGTATTTGGGTCCCAGTTATTAAAATCGCCGATGACACTCACATCACTAGCGGCTGGGGCATAAAGGCGGAAGGTAACGCTTGCTTTACGGCGTCCCCGCGCTTTATTGAAGTGCGCACCAAAGTATTTGTGGGCACTGGTGGTAAATCCATAGAGGAACTCATCAATAAAATTCATACAACCTCCAATCTTTTATTATTATAATAAAATAAACAACTTTTAGATAGATTAAACTGTTTTTTCATTTGATTTATATTACATATTGTATAAAATATTGATAAGTGAGGTGACTTATGTCCAAATTAATCTTAGCCGTTAACGCCGGGAGTAGCTCCCTAAAGTTCAAAATCTTTGAAGTGCCGAGTGAAAGAGTTGTCACAAGTGGTCTTTTTGAAAGAATTGGCCATGAAGATGGGATCTTTAAAATCAAATCGCCAACTGGTGATGTAAAAAGGGTTTTATCATTACCAAATCATGAAGTTTGTGTTAGTGAATTAACGAAAGCTTTAGTCGAATTAAATATTGTCAAAAGTTTAAATGAAATTAGTGCGGTTGGTCACCGGGTTGTCCAAGGTGGCAAGCACTTCTCCGACAGTGTTATTTTCACTGAGGAAGTTGCCGAAACCGTGGAACGTTTAATCCCGCTTGCTCCGCTTCATAATGGACCAAACTTAACGGGATATCGTGCCTTTAAAAGTGTTTTACCAAATGTCGTTCATGTCGCGGTTTTTGATACTTCCTTCCACCAAACGATGGAAGACCAAGATTACTTATTTGCGATTCCTTATGAATA
>CALAWM010000040.1 GCA_937895315.1 uncultured Caryophanales bacterium
TGGCACCGTCTTCCATACTTTCCTTGGTCAAAAATTACCAAGTTGGGAAGTCGCCGCGAACTTAGTAAGAAAAATTGCCGAAAACTTTAGATTACCGTACTTCACGATGTCTCCCACCTACTCAATTTGCCCAACACATGGCTATTTAGTCGGCGAAGTTAATGTTTGTCCAACTTGTAATCACCAAACCGAAGTTTATTCACGGATCACTGGTTACTATCGCCCGCTTAAAAACTGGAATGATGGGAAAAAAGCCGAATTTGAAACGCGTCTAGAATATAAGGTAAGTGATGAAAAACATGATGAGTTTATTAATCACGGTGAAGAAACCCCAAAAGCCGCTCCTAAAAATGACGTTGTTAGTGAAGTACTTAAAGCCGTCCACCCTGGTCAAGAATATCTTTTATTCACGACGAAAACTTGTCCAAACTGCCGGTTAGTGAAAGTTGCCCTTGATGATAAACATATTAAATACACCATCATTGATGCTGAAGAAGATATTGCCTTAAGTCAAAAATACAATATTCGGAGTGTCCCTACGTTAATTCGCACGAACGATATAAGTTATGAAGCCTTCATTAACTATAGCAATATCGTCCGGCACTTAAAAAATAAACATGACTAAAAAAACAATTAGAATTGCAGGATTTGTTAACGATTCCTTGGTCGATGGACCAGGGATTCGTTTTACTATCTTCACCCAAGGCTGCCCTTACGGCTGTAAAGGCTGTCATAATGAAAATACATGGGACATGAAAGGCGGCGAAGAAGTAGAGATAGCGTCACTAATTGCGAAATGGCGAAAAAATCCCTTACTTGATGGCATCACCTTAAGTGGGGGCGAACCTTTAATGCAAAAAGAAGAAATCTTAGTGCTTATTAATGCCGCCCTCGAAGATAAAATAAATATTACATTATATTCAGGGAATACTTATGAAAACCTTGTAGCGCTAAATGATAGTGTCACTAATGAAATCTTAAGTAAAGTGCATTACTTGGTCGATGGTCCCTTTATCTTAAAAGAAAGGAATTTAAAGTTATTATATCGCGGGAGCAATAACCAACGAATCATTGACTTAAAACGTAGTACAAAAGATCAATTACATTTAATAAATAATATTAAAGACTTCAAATAATGAAAATGGCTCAATTAAATAGAACGTGGAAAATCGTGGAAAAAGCGAAAAGACCCCCAAAA
>CALAWM010000041.1 GCA_937895315.1 uncultured Caryophanales bacterium
CCGGTACGTCCAAATTTCGGGATAAGCACTAAAGAAGGCATGAATGATGCTCCTGGCTTCCCCGACACTTATTTCTAATTGTTCGCTTAAACCAAAGTCACTAATACCGTAGACGATACCAAAATTGACGGCTTTGGCCTTTCTCCGGGCATAACTTATATCTTCAAGTGGGAAAAGACGCATCGCCGTTTCAGTGTGAATATCATGATCTTCATTAAAGATTTCAATAAGCGAAGGAACGTTTGCGATACAGGCTAAAAGACGTAACTCAATTTGGCTATAATCAATCGCTAATAACGTTTTATCACCGGCATTAAATGCTTTCCGAATTTCGCGCCCCTCTTCATTACGAATGCTAATATTTTGGAGATTGGGGTTATTACTACTTAAACGTCCAGTCGTCGTTAAGGCTTGGTTAAAAGCACTATGGACTTTGCCATCTTCATGGATATGTGGTAAAAGTCCATCAATGTAGGTACTAATTATCTTTTGATATTTCCGATATTCTAATAGAAGCGGAACAAGGGGATGATCATGAATTAAGTTATTTAAGACATCAACTGCCGTTGACCGTTTTTTATTAGCTTTTAAGCCAAGTTCATCAAATAACACAATTGCTACTTGCTGCGGACTATTAATATTAAAAGTATGGCCGGCTAAATCATAAATCTTTGTTGATAATGTATCTAATATACCTTTATATTCTTCACCAATGGTTAGTAAAATATTCCGTTCGACGTTAAAACCTGCGATTTCCATTTTCGTTAAGACGTTTGTCAGTGGCTTTTCGATTGTTGTATATAAATCAAGTAAACCTTGTTTCTTAAGTTTTTCTAAACCTTCATTATATATTTTAATGATGTTATGAACTAAAATTGGTAACATTGATTCTTCATCCGTTGGCGCGCTTATTCCGTTATTTAGTAAAAAGGCATGGGGGGTTGCTTCAATATTTGTGTCATAAACATATGTCAAAATACTAGCGTCATTTAACGGTCCATCAAGAATTAACCCGTGATTATGAAGGATGACCGCGACTCTTTTAATGTCGTAACCATACTTTGTGATTTTTTTGTCTTTCAACAACGTAATTAATTCATGATCTTTTTGTAAATTTTCAAAAGAAATAACATAAACATTTTTATTAATGCCAAAATAGAAAAGAAGCGGTGTTCCTTTAAAGTAAGGACCATCCGTGGAGGTTAAGTAAAGTGCAATTTCTTTAATTGTTTTTTCATTAATTTCTTTAAAAGAAGTAATAACTTTTGCTTCAATCGTCGTTGCCACTTGAGCATTTTCGTAATGTAAATTATTGATAAATTGCCGTAATTCGTATTTTTGGCTAAAGCCTTGGACGGTCGAAGCATCATAACCTTCATAATGGTAATGACTTAAAGGATAAGGAAGCGGGATATCCGTAATTAAAGTTGCTAAATATTTTGATTTCCGGGCGACATCTTTATGATTACGGATATTTTCACCTAGTTTGCCCTTGATATGGTCGGCGTTATCTAAAATGTTTTCTAAAGTGCCATATTCATTAAGTAATTTTAAGGCCGTGACTTTACCAACCCCAGGAATTCCTTTTAAATTATCACTTGCGTCGCCAATTAAGCCTTTATAATCCGTCGCTTGATGGGGGTGATAACCAAAGTCACTAAATAATGATGCCGGGTTTAACGATTGTACATCACTTAACCCGCGGCGGATAAGTTTGACATTTATCTTGTCGGTGATTAATTGTAGATAGTCTTGATCACTTGTATAAAGTTCAACTTCAAAATCTTCGTTTTCCGCATGTTTTGCTAAAGATCCGGCGATGTCATCGGCTTC
>CALAWM010000042.1 GCA_937895315.1 uncultured Caryophanales bacterium
TTAAGTAAAACAAGTTGTCCAACCTTACTTTCATATAATCCATACATAAAGCGCGGATGAACACTGATTCCTAAGTTCGCAGGTAAAGTCCAGGGCGTGGTCGTCCAAATGACAAACTTCGCGCCGACAGGAACGTCATTATTACCTTTTGTAACAGCAAAAGCGACATAAATTGCATCACTAACGACGTCTTGATATTCAATTTCTGCTTCAGCTAAGGCCGTTTCACTACTTGGTGACCAATGGACAGGTTTAAGTCCCCGATAGATTAAGCCATTTAGCGCCATACTTTTAAAGACTTCAAGTTCATCAGCTTCATAGTCTTTCGTTAAAGTAATATAAGCGTTATCGTAATCACCGACAATCCCAAGCCGGCGAATTTGATTTTTTTGCATTTCAACTTGCTTTAAAGCATATTCTTCACATAACTTCCGGAAGGCGGCCACACTTAATTCTTTGCGATTTACGCCGCTTTTCGTTATTTGGTTTTCAATCGGAAGGCCATGCGTATCCCAGCCCATAATAAAAGGCGTATTATAGCCTTGCATGTTTTTAAGCCGAACCACAAAGTCTTTTAAGTTCCGATTTAACATGTGCCCGCTATGAATGTTGCCGTTGGCATAAGGGGGACCATCATGTAAAATGAAATACTTTTTCCCCTTATTCTTTTCTAACATTAATTGATAGAGATTAATATCATTCCACCGCGCTAAAATATCTGGTTCTTTGCGGGTTAAGTTCCCCCGCATTTCAAATCCAGTTTTCGGCATCAGTAATGTGTCTTTTAGTTCCATAGTGGACCTCCTTTAATAAAAAAAGCCTAGGGAAGGGACGAAACGCTCCGCGGTACCACCCTTCTTCTAGACAATCTAGCACTTGATCCTTGTAACGGAAGGTTTACCCGACAAACTCTACTTTATTCAAGTTTGCACTCAGAAGTGATAACATAACTCATTTGTTACTAAGGCTTCCACCATGCCCCTAGTCGCTATTTAACGCTTAAGTTTGTCGTGTCTTCGTCCGATTTCTCAACTATTATACAATAGTTATTAATTTTTTATTCGTTTTCTTCTTCATCAAGTGATTTTAAAAACTCTGGTAGGAAACTACTATCGTCTTCAGCTTGATGACTTTCATCATTTCGCGCATCATGGGTTTGCGGACGCATTAATGGCGTTTGCGGCGTACTTGTAAAATCATATTGTTCTTCAAAGTCACTAGCAATGACGCTCACAATGATCGAATCTTCTAATAGTTCATTTAAGGCAACCCCAAATTTCACATCAAGATTTGAGCCACTAGTTTCAACAATTTCATTCACGGTTTCTTGGGCTTCAAATAAACTAACATTTGTTCCACAAGTAACGGCAACAATCGCTTTTCGGGCTCCTTGTAAACTCGCTTCAAGTAACGGCGAATTAATGGCGGTATGGGCAGCGTCTTTGGCTTTCGTTTTGCCGCGTCCCATTCCAAAGCCAATTAAGGCAATTCCGCTATTGGTGAGCGTATTACGGACATCAGCAAAGTCAAGGTTAATAACCGCTGGGACTAAAATTAAGTCGACGACCGTTTTCACGCTTTGCGCTAAAACTTTATCACTTTCGCCAAAGGCTTGCGCGATCGGTAGGTTTCCGCCAGTAATTAATAATTTATCGTTACTAACAACAATGATTGAATCAACAATTTCTTTTAAGTTATTTAATCCTTCAACACTATGGGCAATCCGTTTTTTACCTTCAAAAGTAAAGGGTCTAGTGACGATGGCAATCGTTAATGCTCCTGAATTTTTGGCGATCTCGGCAATAATTGGACTAGCGCCCGTTCCGGTTCCGCCGCCCATTCCGGCCGCAATAAAGACAAGGTCAGCCCCTTTAACAATTTCTTCGATTTTTTCGCGACTTGCTTCGGCGGCTTTACGGCCAACAGCAGGTTCACCGCCCGCTCCTAAACCATGAGTAAATTCTTCACCAAGGACGATGCGATTTTTCGCTTTGCTGGTGGCTAAAGCTTGTTTATCGGTATTAGCGACCCAGAAAGAAACGCTATCGATTTGGTCATCAATCATCCGGTTCACGGCGTTATTGCCGGCGCCACCGACACCAATTACTACTATCTTTGCAACTGGCTCAAAATTATCTAAATCTTGTGTTCCTATCATAGTCTAACTCCTTGTTAAAGTTCCGATACTTGTGCGTTCATCGCCTATATCTTGGGTATATTTCGTATATGCTTTAATTAGACCAAGGTTAACAGCGTATGTTAAGTCTCTTGCTCCTAAAGTGTCTAATTTTACAATATATTTGTCTGCGAAGGTATGGTCACTTGCAATTATTTCTTCAAAGTTATAAATCGAAGAGCCACCCCCGACAAATAAAAGCGGATACTTATTTAAACTTGGCATGTTTTGGGTTTTGCCAACAATTTTAATTTCATCAAGAATCTTCTTTAAGTGTTCATTTAAGAATCCTTTGATTGTTTTATATATGTCACTTAAGTATACTTTCACTTCATTGCCGTTTTCATCAATGCCATGAGCAAGCGCAAAATTAACCGAGACATTGCGGCGGTCTAAACCGTAATCTTTCTTAATACGTTCGGCTTCTTTCACTTCTAAACCAAAGCGTTCAGCAAGTAAATATGTTAAATCATCACTTCCAGAATTAATGATTCTAGTGAAATAAAGATTATGATTACTAACGAAAGTAATTGATGTTGATTTCGCACCAAAATCAACTAAAAAATATGTATGGGTTGGTGTACCTGGGTTATTGAGTAACTCGGTTAAAGCGTATTTATCGGCGTAAACTTTGGTAACTTTTAAGCCGGCTTTTGTCACTACTTCAATGTAACTATTGTAAATCCAAAGTGGTAAAACATGGAGAAAGGCTTCCACTGTTAAGGTGTTACTTACTTCCCCAAGCGGTAAGAGCCGATATTTTTGATCACTTTCAGTTTTAAATGTTTGCGGCAAAATGGCGACGATCACTTTATTTGGATCAACGCGGTTTTTGCGGAATAAAGCCATAATGTTTTTAATATCGATCCGGTCGATTTTATTGGCTAAAGTATTAGTCGTTTGCGTTCCACGGAATACTTCAAAATCAATTGTAGGTAAACTTAGGACAACTTCAATCATCTCGACGCCGATTTGTTGTTTAGCGTCATTAACTAACGTTCTAATCGCGGTGATTACTTGTTCTTGATTAACAATTTCCCCACTTGAAATCGCTTGGTTAAGTAAAACTTTATTGGCATATAAAACATATGGCTGACTATCAAGTTCATAACCAATGACAAGTTTGACCGCACTAGCGGAGATTTCTAAAGTGTTGATTGCTATATCCATGACTACCTCAATAATGTAATTATTTTACAATAATTAGCGCTTAATAACAATTACTTGGACTATTTTTGCGTATTTTTCCATATTTTAGCTATAAAAAAGCCTTAGTGATGTAATTTAAGGGGGGAGTTC
>CALAWM010000043.1 GCA_937895315.1 uncultured Caryophanales bacterium
GTAAATAGTCATTAAGTTCACTAATTGGTAGGCGAATTTGACTCATTGAGTCGCGTTCACGAATTGTTACACTTTCATCTTCTAAAGTGTCAAAGTCAACAGTAACACAGTATGGTGTTCCGATCGCATCTTGGCGGCGATAACGTTTACCAATCGATGCCGTTTCATCGTAAACGGTATTAAATTCTTTAACTACTTCTTGAAACACTAAAGTTGCTTTATCATTGAGTTTCTTTTGAAGTGGTAAGACTGCAACTTGGTATGGCGCAAGGTGTGGAGCAAGTCGTAAGACAATCCGAGTGTCATTTTCAAGTTCCTCTTCTTCGTAACTATCAACTAAGGTCATTAATAGTAAACGATCAAGACCAACGCTTGGTTCGACACAGTAAGGAACGTATCGTTCATTAGTTTCGGGGTCTAAATATTCAAAGTTTTCACCGCTATGTGTCATATGTTGCTTTAAATCATAATCGGTACGATCGGCAATACCCCAAATTTCGCCCCAACCAAAGGGGAATAAATATTCAATATCGGTCGTGGCTAATGAATAAAAGCTCAATTCGTCTTGACTATGGTCTCTAAAGCGTAAATGTTCGGCTTTAATTCCTAAATCTTGCACAAACTTAATGCAATAGTCTTTCCAGTATTTAAACCATTCAAGGTCAGTTCCGGGTTTACAAAAGAATTCTAATTCCATTTGTGTGAATTCACGAGTTCTAAAAGTAAAGTTTCCGGGGGTAATTTCGTTCCGGAAGGCTTTCCCAATATTTGCAATACCAAAAGGTACCTTTTTCCGCATTGTCCGTTGGACGTTTTTAAAGTTTACAAAAACACCTTGGGCAGTTTCGGGTCTAAGATATACTTCATTTTGGCTATCTTCAGTTACACCAATATGGGTTTTAAACATCATATTGAACTTTCTAATGTCGGTGAAGTCTTTTTTGCCACATACTGGACATTTAATATCATGTTCACGAATATAAGCCATAAGTTCGTCATTATTAAAGCCAGCAACATTAGCGTCTTTAATTTGTCCTTCGATTAATTGATCGGCGCGATGTCTGGCTTTGCAGCTTTTGCAATCAATTAAAGGATCATTAAAGGTGGTAACGTGGCCAGTGGCGTGCCAAACTTTTGGATTCATTAAAATAGCTGCATCAATCCCGACATTAAGGTTTGATTGGGTCACAAATTTCTTCCACCATAAATTACTAATATTGTTTTTAACACTGGTGCCAAGTGGACCATAATCCCAAGTGTTACTTAAACCACCATAAATCTCACTGCCTTGAAAGACAAAGCCGCTGGTAATTAGGTGATTAACGATTTTTTCAAATGAATGTTTATGCATAATTCCTCCATAACGCTTAAAAGTATACTATTATATAGTATTCTTGTCAACCCATTATGAGTGTAGTAAACTAGTAAATCAACTCGCTACTAACGATTTTAAAGTTGTAGGTTTCTTCAAGATAAACAATGAATCTTTTTAGGATGTCTTTTAATTCTTCATCTGTGAATTCATGACGGAATAATTGGGTTTCATTAATCATAAATCCGTAGCGGATTATTTTGATTTGTTGTTCATTAAGGACCATAGTATCAGTGTTTCGGCAGTTTTTACATATTAAACCGCCATCATAAAATGAAACTCCAACAATATCATCCTTGACTCCACAATTTACGCAGCGATCAATAACAAAACCAAGCCCAATAACCCTTAATAGATTAGTAATAAATAGATAACTAAGGGATAAAAGTTTCGATGTATTTGGTAGTCCAAGTAAGGTATTCTTCAATAATGGGAATGCTTCGCTAATTGAATCATCATCTTTAAGGGTTCTGATCATTATTTCCCCAATTAAATTTAAAGTAATTATTTTTTGGTAATCGGTGAATATTTTGGCAATATAATTTAGATTTTTGATGCTTACAAGACTAAAACCGGCTTTCGTTTCTTTTAACTCTATATCGACAAGGGCATAAAGAAACAATTTTCCGGCGAATTGACTTTTAACATTCAAAGCGCCACTCGCGCGAAAAGTTACTTGTCCTTCACTAGTAAAAGCATTAACGATATAGTCTTTTTCTTTATATGAGGTTAGACGAATAATGATGGCTTCCATTAAACACCTAACAGTTTTTTAAGAATTTTGGGATCACTTCGCCACATAGGTTCGACTTTTACCATTATTTCGAGTAACACATCTTTATTTAAATACGCACTTAACTCATATTGGGCTTGAAGACGAATTCTTTTAATCATCTTCGCACCTTTACCAATCAAAATGCCCTTTTGGCTTTCTTTTTCGCAATATATGGTTAAATATGCCTCAATCTTCTTTTCACCTTTGGTTAGATGATCAACTGTCACTGCGACGCTATATGGTATTTCTTCATGGGTGAGCATGATAATTTTTTCACGAACAATTTCGTTAATATATTGTTCAAGTTTTACTTCATAATCTTCGGGTTCAGGGAAATATAATGGTCCTTCCTCTAATTTATCAAAGATTAAAGTAATTAATTCTTCAACATTGAAATTATTTACACTACTTACTTCAATAAGTGGAGCATCAGGGTAATTTTCCTGCCATTTAGTCTTCAAAACTTCAATATCGGTTGGATTTGCTAAATCGATCTTAGTTAAGACCACAATTAAATCATGGTCTATTTTCAGTTTTTGAAACAAATATTCATCACCTGAACCATAAGGAACACTGCCGTCAACAACGAGTAAGGTTAATTCGCTACCCCGGATACCGTGATAAGCTTGTTTATTTAAATGTTCACCGTAGATGGTTTTTGGTTTATGAATTCCCGGTGTATCAATAAAGACGATTTGTCCTCTTAAATCATTGTAAACACCTTGAATATTCCGATTAGTTGTTTGCGGTTTTGGCGTTACAATCGCCCGCTTTTCTTTTAAAATCGTGTTTAAAAGCGTACTTTTCCCCGCATTTGGTCGACCGGCAATTGTTACAAAGCCACTTTTAATCATAAATCACTATCATCAAAGGCAAACGGTAACAACTCGACAGCGTTTGTTTCTTGAAGAGCCCCTTCTAAGTTTGTAAGGTAGATTGGTGCATCTTTAGGGAAAAGCTCGCTTATGACTTGGCGACAGGCACCACAAGGACTAATTGGACCTGTAGTTTTACCAGTGACGGCCATCGCCACAAAATTTTCCTTCTTTTCGCCATGATTCATCGCATTATAAAGGGCATTTCGTTCTGCACACATACAAAGCGGATAACTGGCATTTTCAATATTGGCACCTAAATACACTTTTCCGTCTTTAGTTAAAAGAGCCGCTCCGACTTGAAATTTGGAGTAAGGAACATAAGCGTTTGCTCGTGCTTCTTTTGCTAATTTGATTAATTCTTCTTTTTTCATGAACTTTTACCTCTTTTTCCTATTATTTTATCTTGGAGACTAAACATTTCTTTTTCTTCTTCCGTCGTTTCATGATCATAACCTAGTAAATGGAGTAAGCCATGAACAAATAAAAACTTAAATTCCCGATCAATAGAATGGCCAAATTCTTCCGCTTGGCTAATTGCCCGCGGCGCACATATTAAGATGGCGCCTAAATGAGTTACTGGGGCGTCTTTAACTAATACTTCACCAGGTACTTCATCACTAAAAGCAAAGGAAATAACATCTGTAACCCGGTCGATTTGCCGATAATCACGATTAATACTTTGAATCGTTTCTTCATCAACAATCGTGACCTCAAGTAAATAATCTACTTCCGTATAATCAAGTAATTTAAGAGTTTTAATAAAGATTCGCTTAAAGATAGCGCGATATTTTTGATAATTTGGAGCGTAATCGTCATAAAACTCAAGGGTCAGTTTTTGCATATACTACATTTTAACATAAAGCATCGATGACAAACACTATTCATTACTCATTAGTAATGATATTTATTGCTTTATAATAGTCTTTTTTTGTAAAAACTAAAGAGAACATCTTCTTAAGTTCATAATAGTAATAACCAAACCCAAAAAAGTAGAATGTTAAGAAGTTTAAGGTAAAGTTATTTGTAAAATACATTAAAAGAATAATAAGCACACCAAGACCAAAATGAACAATAATATCAAAATAGACATATCTTTTAGCAATCAAGACTGATTCATTAATAATCTCATCATACTTTGCAGGACGTGACAGTGGATTAATAATCATAAAATCACTCATTTTAATGTTCAAATCATAATCACGATCTTTTAAATATGTTTTAATCTGATGATCAATAAGGGCAAAAATGATGAGGTAAAAGGCAATTGTAAGCAAAAAATAATTGTTTATGACTAAAAGGACAGTAATCAAAAGTATAGTGGAAAAGGATGAAAATAACTTTAAGGGATAACCAAAGACCATTTCTTTGGCCTGATGTAATGCATAAAACTTCTGTTTAAAGTTTCCATTGATCTTCTCAAGTTTTGGCATAACATACTTTTTAGAAAACTTTTGAAAACTCATCATCATAATTTGTTGCTCGATTATTTTTAAAATACCCGCCAAGGTAAAAAAGATATAACTTAATAAATCAATACCTGGAATACCAAGAAATGCAAAGCCGAGGATAATAAAAAGCAAGAATAAACCATGGAATAGTAAAGGCATAAAAGAATATTTAAATTTAACGGGTGGTGGCTTTCTAACATTCTCTACACAATTTACTACTAATATGTTACTAATAAAATACTTTTCAAGCATTTTTAGGGATAAAACGTAATATTCACCACTTGGATCATTAATTTTGATTTTGTCCTTAGTAATAAGACCCAATAAGAAATGATTAACCCCGTTTCGGCTAGTTTGCAGGATAAATGGACCTTTAACTTCCTTTAAATATTCAATGTTTTCATATCTTCTTCCCTCTAAACTTAACCCTAATGATTCACCCTTCTTCTTCATTAAAAGAAAATTATCAAACTTCGTAGGAAGGCTGATTGTGAGGTAATTATAGTCTTGTTGAATATAGGCTAAAAGCATTTTAAAGACCGCTTCGCCACAGCTTTTCTCATCTTTTTGGGTTAATAGCACGTTTTTTAATCTCATGCTAATAACTACAACACAATTTGATTATTTAAACAAAAAACCCACCGAAGTGGGTTATTTATTAGCCTTTGCGGGCTTTGCGACGAGCTTGTTCGGCTTTAAGTTTCCGTTTAAGCCCTGGTTTTAAGTAATATTGACGTTTCTTTGTTTCTGAAAGGACACCGGCTTTATTTACTTGTCTTTTAAAACGTTTCAATGCTTCATCTAATGATTCATTGTCTCTGACAAATGTTTTTGGCATATAAAGTCACACCCCTTCCGTTGCTAGTTGCACCTAGTTATTATATGTAATCACATAAAAAATGCAAGAAAAACGTGTAATTTCATGCATTTTATTATAGATATCTACTAATTGTCCGTTGTTTCTTCATCTTTTAGAAGATTTTTGGTGAAATAACGATCGGGGTGATTCGTAATGAAGGCATTGAGTCCCGCCTTTAAGGCCGCTTCGGTTTGATAAGAATCTTTTAGAAAGCGCACAATCCGCATTTCCCCGTCTTTTGTAACTAAGACAAGATTATTTCTAATTTTGCCAAATGAACTTAAATTACTAAAAGGATAAACGACATCCCGTTTTTTACTAAGGTGGACGATAACTTCTTCATCATTAAACGATAAAAGAATAAGCGGACGAACTAAATATAAGATGATAAATAGTAATTCACCGCCAAAAAGGACGAGGAAGAATAGTCCTAATAAGACAATATCTCCCACTTTTGTTTCCCCAGTCTTAAGTAGTAATAAGATCCACGCCACAAGGGTACCAATCGTTAAAAGAAAACCAATAAGATAAAGGATTAGATGACGTTTTGATTTCTTAAATTCAGCCATAGATTGCTTATTATTAATAACCGGTCCCGGCTTTGCCTTTAAAGAATGCCACACCGTTACTCGTGCCGATTCTTGTCGCGCCAGCTTTAACCATCTTTTCTAAATCTTCCATAGTGCGAACACCGCCACTCGCTTTAACACCCATATCTGGACCAACCGTTTTCCGCATTAAGGCGATATCTTCAGCGGTCGCGCCGCCGGTACTAAATCCGGTGCTAGTTTTAACAAAGTCTGCCCCGGCTTTTTTACTTAAAAGACAGGCTCTTACTTTTTCTTCTTCAGTTAATAATGACGTTTCAATGATGACTTTTAAGACAATTTCATCACCAACAGCCGTTTTAATGTCGCGAATTTCTTTATATACATCTAAATCAAGGCCAGCTTTAAGTTTACCAATGTTAATGACCATATCAACTTCACTAGCCCCTTCTTCAACGGCAATGCTTGCTTCCAGCACTTTACTTTCACTGCTTGTCGCCCCAAGTGGGAAACCAATGACGGTACAGACTAAAACATCACTTTCCGCTAAAAGCATGCTGGCAAGGGGAACATAACCTGGATTTACACAAACACTCTTAAAATCGAATTCTAACGCTTCTTCACAGAGTTTTGTAATTTGCGCGGGAGTTGCATCCGCTTTTAAAAGGGTGTGATCAATAAGTTTATTTAATTTCATAATTACCTCCATTTATTATTATACAACTTATAAGCAAATCTCTTAATGCTTATAATCGTTAACATAACCGCATTTTATAAAAAAAGGAAGCATAACTTCCTTAATTTATCACTAACGCTAATTACTTTTTGGCTTTAGCTTTGGTTTCTTTTTTTACTTCTTCGGTCGTAATGACATCTTTACCAGCGTAATGATGGCATTTTGGACAGACGTGGTGGGCACGAATAAGGGTGCCGCAATTTGGACAAGTTGTTAAACCAGTAACTTCTAATTTAAAGTGTGTCCGACGTAACCGTTTACGGGTTTTTGAGCCTCTTCTTTGTTGAACTGCCATAAATGATCCTCCTTTTAGACTATGGTAATTATAGCAAGGAAAATACGGATGTCAACTAATTTAGACATTTTATAGTATTTTTATAATAACACTGATTATATGAACGCAATTTAAGGTGGATTATTTATACACTGTCTATCATTATTGATTCTTCGACATCGTATTTGACGTTAATCACTTGATGTTTGATGTCAACATTACTCTTAACATAAACATCTAAATAATTGCTGGTGTGACCAACATAAAGACCTTTTTCTTCATCATACGTTTCAATTAAAGCGCTCATCGTTTGACCAACATACTTTTGCCGATAATCATTTTTTAATTCTTCACTTAAGGCAATTAAGGTCCGAACTCGTTCTTTCTTCGTGATGCTATCAACTTGGTCTTTAAACGTTGCCGCCGGCGTTTTCGTTCGTAAACTATAAGGGAATACGTGTAATTCACTAAAATTTACTGCTTTAATGAAATTATATGTGTCTTGAAAGTATTCATCACTTTCGCCCGGGAAACCGACAATAACATCGGTTGTTATCGCTATATCTCCGACGTAATCACGTATTTTATTGATCTTTTCAAGGAAGGCTTTCGTGTTATAGCGCCGATTCATCCGCCGTAACACTTCATCATTCCCAGCTTGAAGCGGA
>CALAWM010000044.1 GCA_937895315.1 uncultured Caryophanales bacterium
GTTTTGTCAATCATCCCGATTTGCAGTAAATATGGTTCATAAACATCTTCTAAGTTTGTTAGTTCTTCGCCAATGGCATTGGCTAACGTTTCGAGACCGACCGGACCACCTTTAAAGCGTTCAACGAGGGTGGTAAGGTAAGCAATATCAACTTCGTCAAGCCCAAGAGTATCGACGCGGAGGTGCGTTAAAGCTTCAACACAAAGCGGGAGTTCAATAATTTTACTGTCATTATACATGCTTTCCGACATTCTGACTAAAATATTCCTTTTGGCAATTTCGGTGGCCGCTTCTTCGCTAATTGGTAGTTCAAATACTCGACTCGTTCTTTTAATAATTTGTAAAATGTCACTTTCTTCGTAATAATCAATTTTTTCACTAATGCCAAAACGGGCACGTAAGGGACTACTTAAGTCCCCGGCTCTTGTGGTGGCACCGACTAAAGTAAAGGGTGGTAAATCGACTTCTAAATTTTTGACATTACCGTCTAAATTAATCATAACTTGCAATTTAAAGTCTTCCATCGCGCTATATAATACTTCTTCAACGACACGAGGAAGACGATGGATTTCATCAATAAATAAAACGTCACCGGGTTCTAAAACCGTTAAAATAGCCGCAAGATCACCAGCTTTTTCGACACTTGGGCCATTAATTACTTTGATTTTTGTTTCCATTTCATTAGCAATAATATGGGCTAAGGTTGTTTTACCAAGTCCTGGTGGACCAAAGAGTAATACGTGATCTAATACTTCCTCACGAGCTTTGGCGGCACTAATAAAAACATTAAGATTATGTTTTAAGGCTTTTTGCCCAACATATTCACTTAGGCGTTGCGGTCTTAAACTAATTTCAACGTTTAATTCCGTTAAATCTTGATCACTACTTACTAAACGTTTACTCATTTTCGTAACTCATTAAGCGCAAGTTTAAGTAACTCATTCGCGCTTAAAGCTCTAAGGCTTACTTTCTTCATAACTTTGGTAATTTCCGCCTTTTTAAAGCCAAGATTACTTAAGGCTAGGGTAACTTCGGCTTCATGGGGGTTCGTACCTTTTGAAGTATCAGTTTGTAACTTACCCTTTAAATCAAGAATAATTTGACTTGCACCTTTCGGACCCACCCCTGGTAATTTCTTTAAGTAACTTAAATCTTCGGTAGCGACCGCTTCAAAGAAACGATCTGGATTGGTGGCGGTTAAAATACCTAAAGCCGTTTTCGGACCGACTCCATTGACGTTAATTAGTTGCATAAAAAGGTCTTTTTCCCGTAAGGTTTCAAAACCAATTAAATACTCATCATCTTCGCGGATTACTTGATAAGTATATAAAAATACTTCACTGCCAATTGTCTTTTCACTAATGTTTGTCACTTTCACTTCATAAAAAACATTATTGACATTAAGCACGACATCCGTCACATTTTGGACGACTAAAATACCTTTTAAACCATAAATCATACGCCCACCATCCTTATAAATACTAAAAGTATTGTAAAAAGTACGACACTAATGAGTCCACTATAAATACTTAAACTTAATTTATCTTTTTTCACCGCTTATATTCCTTTGGTGCGGTAATTTTCCGTCTTTTATGTTCACTGACTTTGTGTAAATATAATGCCCGTTCTCGGACTTTTTTACTTACTTTTTTACCAACAAGAAAAGCATCAAGTTCATCATAACTAATGCCAAGTTCTTTTTCATCACTTTGTCCAAAATATAGTCCGGCGGAAGGGGCTTTTTTCAAAATATTTGGCGTTACACCAATTCTTCTTCCGACTTCATAAACTTCACTTTTTAAAAGACTGCTGATGACGAAAAGATCAACACCGCCGTCACCCCACTTCGTAAAGAAACCGGTATATAATTCCGCCATATTGTCAGTGCCTAAAACCAGCATGCCATTTGTTTGCCCTAAAGCGTATAAAGTTACCATTCTTAAACGAACTTTAGTGTTGATTTTACTAAGTTCAGTTAATTCTTGGTGGTTTTCTAAATTATTAACAAGATGATGGTATTCTTCACTTAAATTGATACTTAAATAGCGAATATTATTCTTTTCACATAAGGAAATCGCATCACGTATATCATGAGGATCACTATCAATATCAATCATCACACATAATAAATCATCGCCAACTGCTTTATGGGCCAGAAGGGCAACAACGGCGCTATCTAGTCCGCCACTAAGACCCAAAATATAGCCTTTAAAACCTTGGACTTTTTTCTTTAGATATCCATCGAGATAATCAATATATTCATTTAGTTTTGGCATATTTCCTCCTAGCGATAATATTCAAATTCAAAGTCGACAAGGACAACGGTGTCCCCATCTTCAATTCCGACGGCTTCTAAGGCTTTTTCAACCCCGATCTCCCGTAAGTAATTAAGTAGTGAAAGGATTGCTTCTTCGCTATTTAAGGCAAATTTTGCATAACGAGCTTCGACTTTTTCACCGGATATTTGGTAAGTATTCCGACCCACTTTATTAATAACAAAATCACTTTCTTCACTTTGGGTTGTTAAGTCGTATTCACGATACTTAACACTTGTACCCTTTTGATCCACAAGTTCGATTTCGGGGGCTAAAGCGAGTTCTAATTCAATTTTATTAATAAGTTTGTCGATATTATCATTTAATAGACTACTGAAACCAATTACTTCATGACCTTTAACTTTTTTGGCAAAGGCTTTTATTTTATGTTCAGTTTCTTCCGATTCATTTTTACTGACACTAATGATAAACGGTCTTTTTTCTAAACCATAACCATAATTTTTAATTTCTTCACGTAATAATTTATATTCAGCATAATAATCTTGACTATTTTCGCCATCAATGATGAATAATAAGACTTTACAGCGTTGGGCATGACGTAAAAAGCGAAGCCCAAGCCCTTTCCCAAGATGTGCGTCTTTAATAATCCCGGGTAAGTCACTTGCCACAATACTTTTTCCGCGCGGCGTAATAACTACTCCTAGTTCGGGAGTTAAGGTTGTAAATGGATAATTAGCAATTTCCGGTCTTGCTTCACTAATTACGCTTAAAAGCGTGCTTTTTCCGGCATTAGGTAAGCCAATAAAACCGACATCGGCTAAAAGTTTTAACTCCATCGTTAATTCAAATTCTTCGCCTTGGATGCCGTTTTCGGCGATTCGTGGTACACGGTTTAGACTACTTTTAAAAGCCGTATTACCTCGCCCACCGCGGCCACCTTTTGCGATTAGTATTGTTTCGCCAACCGTTTTAAAGTCGGCAATGACTTCTTTCGTTGGTTCAACAAAAACAACCGTACCAACAGGTACATTAATATATAAATCATCACCGCTGCGGCCATATTGATTCTTAATGGCACCGTTTCCGCCATTGCTTGCTTTAATTTTTAAGCCAAAACGGAAATCCGTTAACGTTGAAATATTATTGGTCGCGCGAAAATAGATGGAACCACCTCTTCCGCCGTTTCCGCCATCAGGTCCGCCTTTAGGAACATATTTTTCCCGCCGGAAACTAACCATCCCATTGCCGCCATTCCCGGCTTTAACACTAATTTTTACTTGATCAACGAACATATTACTTGTTGTCCTTTACTGATTCTATAACATAGAATGGTCTTTTTTGCGTTTCGTTAAACGTTTTTGCAAGATAAATAGCGATTAAACTTAAGTTAACAAGAATAATGGCTGTTAAGATTACTGCGATATTGATAGCAAGGAATGTTCCATGATTAATAAAAGGAATAACTAACACATTCGTCATCTCTAAAATAAAGAGTACTAATTGAGTGAGACTACTTATAAAGCCCATAATACCGACAAACATTGCAAATTTAAAGACAAAGTTTAGTGGTTTGGTTGAGGTGATGGTAATCGCATTAATCGCTAAGTCAATCATTGACTTCATGTTATAGTGCGTGTCACCATGTTCTCTTTTTGGGCGGGTAAAGGCGACTTCGGCCGTTTTAAAGCCAACATAAGGCACTTCAACCCGGAAAACACGGTTACTTTCTGGCAATTTTAAGACTTCGTCTAATACACGGCGACTTATGAGGCGATAATGGCCAACATTTTGCGGAATTCGCACTTTTCCACTTAATTTATCAATAACTTTATAAAACTTTTGGGCAGTATAACGTTTAATCCACGCATCTTCTTTTCGGGAAGCACGGCGGGCATTAACAACATCATAACCTTGTTCAAATAATTCAAGCATGGGGGCAATTAATTCGGGTGGATCTTGTAAATCGGCGTCAATAGGGATAATAGCAACTCCTTTTGCAACACTAAGTCCGGCTGCAACGGCCGCTTCATGGCCAAAATTACGGCTTAAATTAACAACTCTTAAAAAACGATACGATTTTTGGAAATCATGTAGTAATTCTAAAGTTTTATCCTTACTACCATCATTAACGGCGACGACTTCAAAAGAATAATCACTATTAACATTAATGATTTCGGCTATTTTTTCAAGAAAATGGGGAACCATTGGTTCCTCGTTGTACATTGGTACAACAATTGACACTAATTTTTTAGCCATAACTACCTCTTTCCCATATATTTTATTATATTTAATAAAAAAAGACCACCGTGATAGTTTATTCGGTGGTCTTTATATTCATTATTATTCAGCGACTGGGTAGACACTGACACGTTTACGGCTTTTGCCTAAT
>CALAWM010000045.1 GCA_937895315.1 uncultured Caryophanales bacterium
AAGGGCTGCGGTGCTTTCGACACACGTTTGAGAGTAATGTTATCTTATTAGTAACTCTCACTTAGGATGGAAAAAACATTGAGAATTAAAGTTTTAGAGTAATGTTATCTTATTTACCTGAAAATCAAGTGTTTTTCCCTGCAAAATGCGCTTTTCTTTTTCCTATTCGACTTATCTAGTAGAATAATGCTTGGCTTATATAGCAAGTAAGGAGAAACTATGAATCAATTCCACACTGAAGAAGTTATGCATGTTGAAAGTGTCTTACTTAAAGTAAAAGACAAAAGAGCAATGCTTAAATTTTATAAAGATGCTTTTGGCTTTGAAATACTTAAAGAAGAAGATAATATCTTTCATTTAGGACCAAAAGAAGGGAAGATACTTGTTAGTCTTTTAGAAGATATAAATAGTACTTTATCCTTTGATAATAAACCTCTTTACCACTTTGCACTACTTTTACCAAGTAGGCAAGATCTTGCTGATTTTATTAGGAATTATATTAAGACTAGATACCCTTATGTTGGGGCAAGTGATCATAGTGTTAGTGAAGCGATCTATATTGAAGACGTAGAAGGAAACGGGATTGAAATATATGTTGATCGCCCTAGTTTTTTGTGGAAGTTTAATAACGGTAGTGTCTATATGGACACCCGCCCCTTAGATATTCATAGTCTTATCAAAATGGGCAAAGAAGAATATAAAGGGGTACCAAAAGATACAATCATGGGTCACCTTCATTTACATATTAACAACATGGTTGAAGCTGAAGCCTTCTTCGTTGATGCTTTAGGTTTCAAGAAACTATTAAAATACGGCAATAGTGCGTTATTTGTCTGTGACTTTTCTTATCATCATCACATTGCCTTTAACACCTGGGCGAAAAGTAATAAAGAAGAAGGACATAATAAAAGTGGACTATATGCTTATACATTAAACGTCCCTAACAAAGACAAAGAAGCATTTATTGAAAGATTAATGAATAAGGGTATAGTTACCAAAAAAGAGGGAAATAAAACCTTTATTCATGACGTAAACGGGACTATCATATACTTAAAGAATGTTGATTAATGAATAATATGCTTTCAAAGATATTGTAAAAGTAAAAATTACTAATAAGCATATAATAAAACTAGGATGAAATACGCCTAGTTTTTTTCTAAATATGAAAACCAATAACCTAAAACAAAGTGCCTTTATCTTCGTTCTCCTCTTAGGATTTATTAGCCTATTAAGTGATTTTACCCATGAAGGCGCTAGAAGCATCTATGGCAGTTATCTTGAATTAATCGGAGCGTCAGCCTTTCTTATTGCTTTAGTGTCGGGAATTGGCGAATTAATTGGGCAAACCTTAAGAATCGTAACGGGGTATATCGCTGATAAAAGTAAAAAATATTGGACGATGATGTTTATTGGTTATAGTGTCAATTTATTAGTAATTCCTTTACTTTATTTTGTGGACGGAAGTATATATTACGTAGCAATTATCTTAATCCTTCTTGAACGAGTCGGGAAAGGGATTAGAGCCCCGGCGAAAAGTGCTTTAACGTCTTTTACCGCCCCGCATTTAGGAGTAGGGAAGTCTTTTGCTATCCAAGAAGCCTTAGACCAATTTGGCGCTTTCCTTGGTCCTTTATTCGTGTTCATGGTTTTATCTTTTAAGGGTGATACATCATTAAGTGCTTATCAACTTTCCTTTGGTTTATTAGGCATCTTTGGCGTACTAACGATTGTTATCTTAGTAATTGCTAAATTTAAATATCCCCATCCTGATGAATTTGAAGAAGTAAGCCCGAAAGGGAGTTTAAAAGGAAATAAAGCCTTTATCTTTTATATGGCCGGAGTTACCTTTATTGCTCTTGGTTTTATTGATTATCCGTTGCTGGCTTTTCATTTAGAAAGTAATCCGACTTTTGATCCAATATTCATCCCCTTACTTTATAGTTTAGCGATGGGAATTGATGCGATTAGTGCCTTAATCTTTGGGAGTATTTTTGACAAGAAAGGGATTATTGCCCTTATTATTGCCATCATAATTAGTGCCTTTATCGCCCCCTTATTCTTCTTAGGAAATACGCTTTTTAATATCATTGGCGGGGTTATCTTATGGGGAATTGGGATGGGCGCCCATGAATCAATCTTAAAAGCGGTCATTGCTAAAGTAGTGAGTAAAGAAAACAGAGCAACGGCCTATGGTATTTTCTATACAATCTTTGGGATATCGTGGTTTATTGGTAGTGTCATAGTAGGTAGTCTTTATGACTTTAACTTATTATTCCTTGTTATATATGGAAGTCTCATGGAAGTTATGGCCGTTATCTTACTTTTGATTTATAAATATAAAATTGAACATAAACTAAATGAAGAAAAAGCCTCCCTAACGTAAGGAGGCTTCTTTTTTATTATGTTTTATTTATTTAGCCATTAAAACCAACAAGCCATTTATAACCCCGGGGGAATTCTTTAGCCCAGGAAGGTTCATCATGGGCGCGACCGACACCAACGTAAGTCGTGTAAGTTGTACTTGGCACCCCTTTGGCGTTTAAAGCATCACGAAGCGTTGTTAAGTAAGTACTGCTTCCTTCACTATCGCCGTGATATAAATATAGTTTTGGTAAAGTCATGGGACTTGTGACTTTGGCATCAAAGAAACTATTAATGGATGCTTCTTCATATAACCAAAATGAAGAAGAAAAGATTAAGGCGTAACCAAAGACATCTTGGTAACTTAAACTCGTGAAGAAGGAGATAATACCGCCCATACTTGAGCCACCGATTCCAGTATTGGCCTTATCACTTAATGTGTTAAAGTTTTGATCAATATATGGTTTAAGGGTTTCAACCACAAAGGCGGCGTGTTTTTCCCCTTCACCGACGATATTATATTCATTGTTTTCGCTTTTAATCGCAAAGGCCGAAGGTGAATATTCATTAAGTCTTTCGCCCCCACCATTATCAATGCCAACCACAATAGTACCCGCGTAACCTTGGTCCATCATTGCCCCAATTGATTCATCAACTTGCCATTCCCCGGCATAAGCGGTGTATTTATCAAATAAGTTTTGCCCGTCATGCATATAAAAGACGGGGTATTTCTTCGTTTTATCATTTTGGTCATAGCCATCCGGTAGCCATATTCTGATCGTTCTTTTTCGGTTATCACTAAATTGCGGCATCGTTAATGTTACTTTTTCTAATTTGCCGCGACTAACTGTACTTACACTCATCGAATCTTTAAATCCTCCAATTCTGGCGTCCATCCGTATTCTTCCCTCTTCAATCGTTGCAGTCCGGTTTTGGACGGGATATCCTTCACTTGTCACCTCTTCATATGCCCATGGATCCGTTGGTGATTGCCCTTCATAAATTAAGGCAAATTTATACGTAATCTTTGAGCCAATTAAGGAGTAATCAAAATCAAGGACAATGAAATATATATTATCTTTTAAATGGGCTAAGACATAACCCTCGGCGAAAGGATTCCAATCATTAAAGTTTCCGGCGACTTTTATTTTGGCGTTACTTGGGATGTCGACCGGTGATATCGCTCGTAATTCAACTTGCGGGGGAAGTTCTCCGCAACAAGTGGGGTTTTCAAGGGAAGAAGAAGGCTCCCCTTTACATCCACTTAGTAATAATCCACAAAAAAGTAAGGCACTCCACAATTTTTTTATTTTCATGCGTCTAACCTCCGTATGTATATCTTAATTATAACAAAAGGATAACTAATATCATTTTTCTTCTTAAAGCCCGGAAATAACAATTGTTATTTAATGAATAATTTAGTGCCTATTATTCCGTTATGATGTAAAATAATAATTAAGTAAACGCAATTTTTTGTAATACTTATTTAATTTAACTTAGGAGCATATTATGAAAAAGAAAAAAATCTTCCTCGTTGCCCTTTTTAGTCTTTTAGTGGTCACGAGTTGTAAAGGGAATCCCTCCTCTAGTGAACCGGTAAGTGTTGATGATGAATCAAGTATTATTGACTCGACCTCACTTGGTGAAGAATACACCATTACTTTTTATAGTGAAGGGGGCACAAGTGTTAGTCCGCTTACCGCCAAAGCCGGAGAAGCAATAACAAAACCTTTAGACCCAGTCCGGCAAGGCTTTACCTTTGTCGATTGGTATGAAGATAAAGTTAATTGGACTACGCCTTTTGTCTTTAATGTCATGCCAGAAAAAGATGTTGCTTTATACGCGAAATGGACTGCAGTCGGGATTGAAGAAATTAATGCCTATAATGAGTCTTTAGCCACCAGAAGTAAACCAAATCACCTATATATCCACTATTTACGGTTTAATAATACACCGACTGAATATAGTAACTGGGACATTTGGGTCTGGCCTGCTAATAAGACCGGACGGATCTTTGATTTCAAAAAAGAAGGCACCAGTGTTTATAAAGATAACTTTGGTGGGGCGATGATTGAAGTCGATTTAAAAGCGGTTTACACCGATGGTGGCCATGACGGGATGGGAAATCGGACCGATGCTGAAGTTAACTTTAGTCCGAGTGAAACCTTAGTCGAAAAGATTGGCTTTTTAATTACTTATAAACCAAGTCGAACGAGTGGGTCGCATTGGACAAGTGATGGGGGAGATAAATTCTTACTAACCGCCGAAGCCTTAAAATATGCCTTAAATAATTCCTTACATATCTTTGTTGTCCAAGAAAACGCTCGAAACTTTACCTATCGTTATGCTGGTGAAGTATATGATAATCCGTATTTAAGTGATGACGGCAATAGTGTCAGTACTAAATATAATAACGTCAATAGCAGTGGACCGCAACGGGCGATTAGTCCAACATCACCTTTAATGAAAAATAAAGGGGTCGGTTACCAAATTATGGTCGCTTCTTTTGCTGATAGTGATGGTGACGGTTTAGGTGATATTCGCGGTATTTTCAATAGTTTAAACTATTTAGAAAGTTTAAATGTTGAAGCAATATGGCTTACTCCCGTGCAATTAAGTGATAGTTATCACGCTTATGACACAATTGATTATTATAATATTGATCCAAAGTTTGGTAGTAAGACAAGTCCCCACGCGACGGGCGGCGAAATCACTCAAGCAAGTGCCAACGCTGATTATGTTGAACTTGTTAGTGCCGCTAAAAATAAAGGCATCAGTGTCGTCATGGACTTAGTCATTAACCATACGTCGATTAATAACTTACTGTTCCAAGAAAGCTTAAGCCTTAATCCGGAATACCGTGCTTATTACCATTGGCGAAATACAAAAACAAATAGTAACTGGTATCAATATAGTAACTATAACTATTATTATTACGGAAAGTTTGCGAGTTCCATGCCCGAATTAAACTTTGATTACCAAAAAACCCGCGACAAAATCGTTGATATTATGAGTCACTGGGTCAATATTGGGGTTGAAGGCTTCCGGATTGACGCCGTCAAACACGCCTATATGAAAGAAGAAGTTACGATGAGCAGTGGCGACAAAATCATTAGTGATTACGATAGTGCCAGTAAACAAGATTACTCCAGTAACCTAACGAAAAACCTCCATTTATTCAAAGAAATAAATGGTAGATTAAAAGATATTAATCCTAATGTCTTCATTTTAGGGGAAAACTTTGATGGTCATGCCTATCACGTCGCCCCATATTACGAAGGACTTGATGGGATGCTTAATTTCTATACATATTATAACCTTAGCCAAGCAACCTCGATGGGCGGTAATCCGCAATTTTTAAGTTATAACAAAGCGGCGATTGTAAGTGGTGCTAATGGTGGCAGTGATACCTTTAATGAAGCCGGCTTAACGCACGGCGGGAAATGGAACTATAACGATACTTATAAAGCCTATAACTTATATCGTTCTGGTGGCACAAAAACAAGTGGCGAAGCCATTGATAATAACTTTACGAGTAATCATGACGTCACAAGAGCCTTAAACCAAGCGATTGGCTGGCTTAATACTGCGGGTGATATTATCCGTCCCGGTGACGTTGATCAAACCAACAAAGTTTTAGTGGAAAAGCAAGCAATTGCCTACATGTCAGGCATCATATTACTCCCGGGATTATCCTGGATTTATTACGGTGATGAACTCGGACTTGCCAGTAATTTACCAAGTGGCGAAACACTTGAAACGCCAAACATTGACCGTATTTTCCGGCAACCAATGAAATGGGATAAAGCCGGAAGTGATGCCCGAACAACCGCCTATAGTTTTACCGGTGGCCAAACTTATGACGTAAGTTGGGACGCTTATAACACCCTTCTTGATGGTGTCCTTGAACAAAGCGCAAACACCACCTCCATGCTTAATCGGATGAAAGGAATCACCGCCTTAAAGAAAACTATTCCGGCCTTTAAAAATGGTAGTTATACCCCAGCGCCACTCAGTGAATATAGTAATAACAATAACGTCTTTGCCTTTAGAAGGACTCTAGGTGCCGATACATATAGCGTATATATTAACTTAACAAATGGCACCGTCAACACCAACATAAGCGGTACATTCTTATTAGGTATTGAAGGTTCGACCACTACCCAACTAAAACCATGGGGTGTCTTAGTCGTTAAAAATTAAGAAAAAATAAAGGATAAAAAGAAAACGGCACAAGTTGCCGTTTTTTCTTTATAACCCGCACATTTTCGGATTATTTTTAAAAAATAAGCGAAAACTGTGATAATTTTAAAATTACGCTTTTAATTACTCATTGACAAATATATTTATATGTAATTAAATAAATGTATTAAATAAGATAAGTTTGGAGGGAACTTATGAACAAGACAAAAATTAAAAATCGATTTTTGTTATTTTTTACTACTCTTGCCTTAGCCTTTGGCTTTAGCGCAAGTCTTAAACAAAAAGACATTAAGTAAAGGCTCTTCCGATTCCTGCCGAAACAAAACTTTACTTAAAACCAAATGCAAATTGGTTACAAGCCGGCGCTCGTTTTGCCGTTTATTTCTTCACCGATGGCGTAGGAAATGAATGGAAAGATATGGTCGCTGAACCTGGTGTATTAGATATTTATAGTGTTGTATCACCTACCACAGCATACGAAAAATTGATTTTTACAAGAATGAATTCTGCTGAGTCTCTTAACGACTGGGCGAACAAATGGAATCAAACTGATAATTTAGTTTATGATGGCACCAACAATTTATTTACACTTCCAGCTGATGTTTGGGATGGTGCCACTACAACATGGTCAATTTATAATGCTGCCGATCACCCGATTCCACCCGCCAATCCTATTTCTGCCGGACAAGAAACTTATGTAACAGTTACAACTACATTCATGGGCGCTGCCGACCATTTAGCAGGCTATTATTTTAATGGCACCGAAAATGCATGGGTTAACGGCGTCTTAGTTACTCCTAGAGTATATAAGGTTACTGCCCCTACACCAACGGTTCCGACTGATAAATGGGATAAAGTAATTTTTGTGGCGATGCCAACTGCCGTTAATGGGTGGGAGCCAACCGTCATTAATAAAACTGCTGATTTATTATGGGATGGTACAAGTGATCATTATGATATCGCAACTAGTGCATGGGGTACATACGTTCCTCGTACCCACGTTGTCCCAACCGCAACGACCGAAGGTATTGACCGCAGTAAAGTTCGTTTATGGCTTAATCGCGGCGGACATTATGATAGTGGCGCCCATCAATATGTTTTAAAAGTAGGAGCTACTTACTATGCTGCTTCGGGATATACCAAAGCCTTAGTGTTTGGTACGGATGGCATTTATTTCCCATTCTTTGATTTACCAAGCGCAACTTTAAATGGCGCTAGTGTTGATGTAGTCGTTCTTGATGATGTTGGTTACTTAGTTACGACGATTGCCACTGTACCTTATGTCACTGGTGATAACAATAAATTATGGCAAGTTGACCTTGTTGGTGAAGCTTTAGTCGTTAATAAAGGTGGTCTCGTTGGCCGCATTTACGCTGGTTTCTTTGCCAAAGTATTAGAAGGGTATTTAACTTGTGACGCCAACAACGAAAATGGTTATATGGCTTTTGGAGACATTGATGGAAACTTCTTACCACGGGTCGCCGAAGGCGAAAGTGTTGTGTGGAATATGGAAGGCTCCCTTGGCGGTATTTTAATCGCTGACTACGTTAATGAAGCCGATTACTTAACCGGAACCAGGGAAGCAGTCGCCGCGACTGATGCATATGCAAAATATGAAAGAATGCGGACATTATTCTTAGGAAACGGCGGAACATTAGGAACTGCTACCGAAAGAGTTAATCAAACCATCAATCCAACCAATAACATGTTTGTGTTATTAAGTGCGATGTTTGGTTTTGCGCTTATTGGCATCTTTGTCTATAAAAAGAAAAAAGCCTAATTCATTCAATAATTAGCGGAAAATAAGGGAAGTAATGTCATGTTACTTCCTTTTTTATTTGTAAATTCGTAAAAGTTTACCACTTTATAGTGGTATAATAAGGCGCAAAGTCAATAAGGAGAAATAGTCATGAAAATAAAGAAAAGTATTGCCTTGCTCATGGTCTTAGGAAGTCTTGTAAGTTGTGTAACACTGGAAGATGTCATAAGCCAAAAGCCAAGCGATGAAGAACCAACGAGTATCTTTGATAGCGTTACAAGTGAAGAAGATTCGATAAGTATAATTGATTCGATCAGTGATTGGGAAGGAACAAGTGAAAGTGACGTTAAACCCGCGGATTTAACAAACTTTAGCACCGATATTATTAATGATCCCGTCATTACCTATACCGAGTCTGATTACACGGTAAAACCCTTTAAAAATGGCTTTATTTATCCGCTTGACGCCCAAGTCCAACCCACGAATGCCTATTTAGAATTTTGGCACCAAGAATCCTTACTTAGTTTTCATATCGTTGCCAGTAAGCAAGTATTCTCATTAATTGAATTCCATGGTTACCATGATCAAAAGAATGCGGATTTATATTGGCCAGTGACCGTTGATGTGACAATGAACGGCAAACGCTTTACATATTACGAAGTTGGGATGCGGATGAAAGGTAATACATCACGGAAACAATTCTTAGATAGTGGCACCAAAGAATTCATCAATAGCGTCTCCTTTAAATTATCGTTCAATGAATTGTGGGATGATCCACTTTACGCCCCCTTTAACTTACAAAAAACATGGACCGAAGCTGCCAATCCCGAATGGAAAGTCCGGGATAACCGGACGTTCATGGGTAATGAAAGTGGCAAGTTAGGGATGAAGAAACTGGACTTTAAATGGAATAAATCCCGTGATTCTTCGTTAGTGATGCAACCTTATGCCTTTGGTTTCTTCCAA
>CALAWM010000046.1 GCA_937895315.1 uncultured Caryophanales bacterium
AATTAGGAATAAAACCAAATCCCAATAACTTCTCCAATTTTTTGTTGGGTGAAGAAAAAATAATTATTGGATAGGAGATATATTATGAAAAAAAGTATCGCAATTATTGGTCTTAGTCGCTTTGGCTTAAGTCTAGTCGAAGCCTTCAGTACGCTTGATGTTGACTTAGTCGCCATTGACGTAGATGAAGAAGCCGTTAAAAAGGCTGGCGAATTAATTTCAAATGCTTTTATTGGTGACTCGACTGATATTGATAGTTTAAGAGCCGCCGGGATTGCTAACGTTGATCACGCCATTGTCGCTATCGGACAAAATGAATTTGAGAATCTTTCCACAAGTATTATCTCGGTTATTAAATTAAAAGAATTAGGCGTCAAAGAAATTACCGCCCGCGCCGATGATGATGATTACGGGGAAGTTTTAACGTTAGTGGGGGCAAATCACATTGTCCACCCCCTTTCAATTGCCGCCGAACGGATTGCCAACAAATTAGCCTTAGGTAACGTCCTTGATTACTTCCATGTCCGGCAAAATTATGATATTTACGAAGTAAAGATTGCGGAAAGCTTTAAACCTTTACCACTTGTTGAACTCAATTCACGGAGTCGTTTCCATATCAATATTTTGTTAATTGAACGAGATAAAAAGATTTATGTTCCGACTAGAGATACCGTTTTACAACCGGGGGATGAAATCTTTATTTTCGGCCGAAAACAAGATATTACTCGGGTATTAGGTATTTTTAGTCAATAAAGTTAACCCACTTGAAACTAGCAAAGTTAAATTATTTGTGGCAACGTAAATAAAATATGTTATTATTGAATCATTAATAAAGGAGTTAGATAATTTATGGCCAAAGTTGAATTAGTTGGTATCCATAAGATGTATGAGGGTAATACCAAGTACTCCGTCTCCGACTTCAATCTTAAAATTGAAGAAAAAGAGTTCATCGTGTTTGTCGGTCCTTCCGGCTGCGGTAAATCCACCACTTTACGGATGATTGCCGGGTTAGAAGATATTTCCGGCGGCGAACTCTACATTGACGGTGTCTTAGTTAATGACTTACCCCCAAAAGATCGCGGTATCGCCATGGTTTTCCAAAGCTATGCGCTTTATCCACACATGACCGTGTTTGATAACATGGCATTCGGTCTTAAAATCCAACGGTTACCAAAAGATGTCATCCTTGAACGCGTACACGAAGCGGCAAGAATTCTCGAAATCGAGCACTATTTACAAAGAAAACCACGAGCACTCTCTGGTGGTGAAAGGCAAAGGGTTGCCTTAGGCCGGGCGATTGTCCGCCAAAC
>CALAWM010000047.1 GCA_937895315.1 uncultured Caryophanales bacterium
CATTTATATTTTGACATTAAAAGTTTTTTAACAAATTTAAAAGGTAGTCTTTATCATACTGATATTGCCCTTACGAAATTCGTTGAAACACTTGATACCAATAACGTCGATCTTAAAGTTATTGAAGAAGCAAGTGGTAAAAAAGTATTTAGCGATAACGGAACCGGTTTTACAACAACTGTCGGCACAAAGATTTATACCTTAACAAGCGACTCAGTCACCAGTGATATTCCTTACTATTCATATAGTGAAGTTAAAACTATCGCAACCCGTGATGAAAACGATGTTGTCACTTATACTGATGTCAATTTTGAATATTTAAGAGTGTATTACACCGCCCACTTAGATACTACTTATTTAAATGGTAATGTTATTACTGAACCGGAAGTATTTTTAGCCAATCGCCTTTTAAATCTAACCGGGGAAGACGCTAAAAATAATGTGACTAGTCACTTAATCATTGGTAAAACTGCTTTATATATGCGCCTTTATAATCCTAACAAACTTAATGAGCCAAATAGCGCTCTTACTTTTGATGGCCGTACCAATAGTTTAGAAGTTGGCTTAAACATTCGCGATTTTGGTAAAGTTGATGTTGATGGTAAACCAATCTTAAAAACAGATATGGATTACGCTGATAAAGTCGTCGCAAACTTTGCAAAAATGCAAGATGCTGCTTATACTGAAGTTAAAACGCAAAGATTTTGGATTTCCACCGGAATGTATGCCATTATCTTTACCGGTATTGGCCTTGTAATGGGATTAGTCATCTTTGTCGCAACCCGCGGTAAAATGAATCCTAACCGTGATTTAAAATTCTTTGAAGCAATGAAAGTTGGAGCTTGGTTATTACCTACTCCTGCCCTTCTTACTTTAATCCTCGGCTTTATCCTCCCCGAAAGTTTCTTCCAAACCATCTTTGTAATGGCTCTTGGGATGCGTAGCGTATGGCTTACAATGCGAACCCTTGGACCACAAGCGCAAGATAATCGCTAAGAAATATATTAAAAAGCACCACTTCAATTATGTGGTGCTTTTTAATTTATAGAGTATTGATTATGTATTCTAATATCTTTAATGTTAGATCACTTTTACTAACTTTATTTACGGCCACGGTTCGCATGTTGGAATTAACTTCTAATACAACCGGTGTTTGACCTTTGAACATAATATCAACCCCTGCAAAATGGCCTTTAATTGCTTTGGTCGCGGCAATGGCAAGTGCTTTAACTTCGTCGTTAACACTTACATCTTCCGCCTTTCCACCTTGATTAATATTACTCCGAAAATCATGATCATTGGTGCGAAGGACACTAGAAATAACTTCATTCCCTACAACATTGATCCGGTAATCTTGACCGCGGTTCGTACCGATAAATTCTTGGGCCATTAATGGTTTGGTGCCATGACTTTCAATAATATCTTTAAGTTCATTTTCGTTTTTAGCAAGATATACTTGTTCACCAAAGGAACCAAAACGTTCTTTAATGACCATCGGAAAGTTTAAGGATAAAAGATTTTCTTTATATTCTTCATAGTGCTCAATAATATTTCCGTAAAAATGTAAAGGGAATACAAAGAAACGTGGTTGGCGGATATTTTCTTTTTCTAAAGCATAAGCGGTTAAGGCTTTATCATCACATAAATAAATGGCTTCGGGATTATTAAATACTTTAATGCCCATGGCTTCAATCGTTCTTGCTAAATAGATATCTTTGTCCCAAAATAGACAAAAGTCAACTTTATTAGTTTTTAAATATGAAAGAACATGGGGATTATTCACCGCGGTTAGATTAAGGTCTTTAATTAATTTACTTTTATTTAAAAACTCTTCCGTTTGCAGAAGATATTTCCCGGTTGCATGATTAATGTTGGTAACTATGATGCCATTAATCGCCATAGTCACTTCCTCGTGAAATATCATCAAACTTAAGCCCGGCATCATGAATTACTTCACTTATTTCGATTAGTAAATAGTCCTTATCTTTAAAGACCGGGTCGTTTATGTCTCTTGTAAACAATACTTTGGGGGCTCTTTTACTTATATTAAAAAATATGTCTAAAATATGTTGTTGTTGCTTGGGAAACCGTTCAAAAAGTCTCGTTAACTGCGTATAAAACCATGGCTCAATATAAAATTCTCCATCTTCTACTAAATAACCTCTCGCAAACTTTGTCCGTTCTTCTTTAATTCTTGTTAAATGTTTAAATTCACTATAATCCCAAATTGGGACTAAATTGTCATAATTATATTCATAATGATCATTGTTTTGCATACTTTTCACCTCTACTTATGATATGTTTCGTTATTTAATATTTTAAAAGCCCGGAAGATTTGTTCGAGTAATAATACTCTAAATAGTTGATGGGGAAAAGTAAGGTCACTAAAACTAATAACCTTATTCGCGCGCGTATATATATTATTACTTAGACCATGACTGCTGCCGATGATGAAAGTAACTTTACTTTGCCCTAAGGAAAAGGCGTTATTTAATTCCTCGCTAAAGGATAATGAGTCTAATTTTTTGCCATGGGGCGCTAAAGCGATAACATACTCCTTATCACTTATTCTTTTTAAGATATTTTCACCTTCACTATCAAGCGCACTATTAATTGTTTTTTCGCTTGCTTTTAATGGCGTTGTTTCTTCTTTTATTTCAATAACTTCAATGTCTGTATACTTTGAAATCATCTTTAAATATTCCTGAACACTTAACAAAAGTGGTCCCTTAACTTTGCCCACCGCAATAACATTAATTTTCATTTAAATCTCCGCTGATGGGGACATATTGATGGGCAGCCCGTAATTTAAATTGACTTTGATCAATGCCGTATTTTCGAAACACTTTATCCATTGTTTTTAAGGCTTCTTCTGGGGTATTGGCTTCTTCGCTTAAGTGCGCTAAAATTATTTCTTTAGTATTTGGTCCGATTAATTCCGCTAAATAGTGGGCACATGCTTCATTTGACAAATGGCCGGTATCACTAAGGATTCTTTGGATGAGGTCAAAGGGGCGGTTTGTTTGGAGTAATAGTCGCGGACTATGATTTGATTCAATAATATAGAGATGCGCATTCTTCATTAAACTTAAATTACGACTACTAATGTAGCCGGTATCAGTCATATACACAACTTTATAATCTTTTGTTTCAATAATATAGCCCACTGAATTTTCCGCGTCATGACTCGTTGGCAATGGTGTAATCGTGAATTCATTAAGCAAAAAGGCGTTATATGGTTCGACTACATAGTATTCACTACCGCGCGGTAAAGTGTTTTGTGAGGCAAAAACATTACCATTAGCGACACTTTTAAATTGCGGTGTTAAGTGATCACTATGCTTGTGAGTGTAAAGCACGGCAAAAACATCTTCTTGTTTAAGACTAAAGAGGTCTAGACGATTGCGATATTCTTTTAAACTTAGGCCTAAGTCAATAAGTATTTTGGTTTCCGGTCCTTCGATTATCGTTGCGTTAGCCCTTGAACCACTAGCGAGGATGTAATATTTCATTCACTACTTTTCCCGCGACTAGCATGGGCGCGCTGCATGGCTTTTAGTGATTCTAAAACGCCAGTATCTGGATTATCAAAACTCGAAATTGATTTAAAGAATAAAAGCGTAATATTGGCAGTTTCCCCGCTTCTATTTTTAGCAAGCATAATGTCAACTGGCGAAATATTGTTATCATCGCCCGAAGCCCGAAGGGTTTCATAATATGCTTGGTAAGCGGCGTTTGTCGGTTTGATTGTTCCTTGACCAATATAATAATCTTCACGATACATTAAGAAGACTTGATCAGCATCTTGTTCAAGACTGCCGGATTCCCGTAAGTCACTCATCATTGGTTTTTTATCACTCCGGGCTTCGACTTGTCTTGATAATTGGGAGAAGGCAATAACCGTAATTTTTAATTCCCGGGCAAGGGCTTTAAGTTGCGCACTAATCCGACTTAATTCAAGTTGACGATTTTCGGCATCACCACTTGTCGTAATAAGCCCAATATAGTCAACAAAAATTGCACATAAATTGTCATTTTCTCTTTTTAATTTCCGGGCTTTTAATACAAGGTCATTAATGTTAATATTTGGAGTTTCATCGATATATAGCGGTACTTTTTCTAATTTAGTTAGTGTTTCGTCGATTTTCACACGTTCCCTTGCACTTAAAGTACCTTCTAAAATTTTCTTATGTTGAATGCCGGAAACTTTTGATAAGAGCCGTTGCATTAATTGGCGGCTTGCCATTTCAAGACTAAAGAACCCAACTGTTCTTTCATTTTTAACCGCCATATTGTAAGCAAGACTTAACCCAAAAGCTGTTTTACCAACCGCTGGACGCGCGGCAATAATAACATAGTTATCTTCTTGGAAACCATGGGTGTAACGATCTAATTCTAAAAACCCTGTCGCACTCCCTGTAAGTTTTCCCGTTCCAGATTCTTTCATTGTTTCTAAATATGCTTTTAAATCTTTGGCAACATCGCCAAGTGATTCAAAGTCCATGATACGGCGTTCTTCAGCGACTTTGGTAATATCTCTTGTCAGGTCGCTTACATAATCGTTGGCGTCACTTACTCGTCCTTTGCGATATATTTCTAAATTATTATCAATTACTTTTAGAGCATTACGAAGTAAGTTTAAGTCTTTTAGTTTTAGACAATAGTCTTTCATGGCCGAGAAGGTAATCGCTTCACTGCCAAGCGCTGTTAAGTATTCCATCCCGCCAATTGCACTAAGGAGTTTAAGCTCTTTAAGTTTTCCGCTTACCGTTAAAAAGTCAATGGCCACTTGTTCTTCATGGAGTAACTTAATGGCGTGAAAGATTGCTCGATGATTATTATCAACATTGGGAAAGTATGATTCTTGTAAATGTTGCATTCCGATTTCCACACTTTTATCGGACATGAGCATAAGCCCCAGTACGGTTCTTTCTAAAAGAACATCATGGGGAATCGGAATCGTTTTATCATTAAACACAAAAGGATTATTATCAAATTTCATATTATTCTTTATCCTTTACAATAACGTGAATAGTTGCCACAACATCTTTATAAAGTTCAACTTTAACGGTGGCCGTTCCTAGAAGATTAATCGGACTAAAATTCACTAATTTCTTTCGGTCGATTTCAATGTTAAATTTTTGTTTAATTTCGTCTTCCACCTTTTTGGCAGTAATCGCTCCGAAGGCTTTTCCTTTTTCACCAACCGCTAAGATAAAGACTAATTCTTTAGCCTCAAGTTTCTTTTTGTTTTGAAGGGCAAGTTCTTTTAAAGCAGCGGCTTCTCTTTTTATTTTGGCTTGATTTGCTTCAAGTTGAGAAATATTACGGTCATTATAAGCAACAGCAAGTTTCCGAGGAATAAGGAAATTGGTTGCATAACCATCACTAACTTCAATAATTTGGTCTTTTTTACCAACCTTTTTCACATCTTGTAATAAAATTACTTTCATTTCTATACCTTCTTTCCCCCGACAACCCGGGCTTCACTTAAGTTTTCATTAATTGTTTCTTCAATCAGTTCTTCGACTTCAGCGAGTGTTCGGCCGTTAAATAATGCGGCGGCACTTGCTTGGTGGCCACCACCTCCAATTTTTTCAAGTAAGAATTGGACGTTAACTTCGCCGTCACTTCTGGCACTGACTTTAACTTGTTTAGGAGCAGTGTAACCGATAACAAAGGCCGCTTGAATACCTTTAATCCGCATACTTTGGTTGGCGACTTTGGATAATGTTTCCGGAGTTAAAATATCACTTTCTTCGGCTTTCAAGAAGACAATCCCAACACTTAATGTTTTCATGCTGTTCATAATCTTTGTAATTAAGGTGTATTCTTCAACGTTATCCTTCAAGAAGTCATCCGCTGTCATTACGTCGGCGCCCCATTCTTCAAGAATCATACTTGCTAAGAAGGTACGGGAACCTGTTGTTTTGGTCCGGAAATAGTTGGTGTCTAGATAAATGCCCGCGAGCATAAAGGTCGCATATTTATTTGGTAATACAAAGTTTGGCGTATTCCCATAATGTAATAATTCCGTAACGATTTCACATGTTGAACTCGCTGATGTTTCAATATAGTCATATAGCCGTTGATCAATAAATTCATCAGTCCGTCGGTGATGGTCAATAATCATAACCCGATCGACTCTTTCAAGCAGACGCGGATATAATGTCATCGTTGGCCGGGATACGTCACCAACAATTAAAAGAGTTCCGCTATTAACGAGACTATTTGACCCTTTTTGATCATCAAGTTCTTCTGGGGTAATAAAGATTTCACTAATTTCTTGTTTCGTAAACATCCGGTTGAC
>CALAWM010000048.1 GCA_937895315.1 uncultured Caryophanales bacterium
GATATTGAATTTAAAGAACTTGGCTTCTATTTAAATAATATTAAAACCCCTTTGGTTGGTCTTAATCGTCATGAAACATTCCCCTATCTTGGCGGAGCGGCCACGGCTTATCTACAATTTAGTGATGTCGTCGCCCTTAAAAAACTTGGGGTTAATTACGTAAGATGTTCGCATTATCCGCCAAGTCGGCATTTTCTTGATGCATGTGACTATTTAGGACTTTTAGTTATTAATGAAGTCCCGGGGTGGCAATATATTGGCGACGATTCCTGGCAAAAAGTTCATCTTCAAAACATTGAAACAATGATTAATCGCGATTATAACCATCCAAGTATTATTGCTTGGTCAATTCGCATCAATGAATCCCCGGACCATGAAGTCTATGAAAAAGGACAAACTCTTGCCAAAAGACTTGATCCATATCGCCCCACCACTGGGACACGAAACTTTGCCCATAGCAAAGATCTTGAAGACATCTACTCCTACAATGACTTTAGTCATGATGGGACAAATAAGGGACTTGTTGCCAAGAAAAAGATTACAAAAAGTAAAAAACCTTATATTGTTAGTGAAAATAATGGGCATATGTACCCAACAAAACCATTTGATAATCCGCTTATTTTAGAAAGTCATGTGAAAAGACATTTAAAAGTATTAGATGCTTTCTTTAAAGATCCACTTGTCGTCGGTATTTCACCGTGGTGTATGCATGATTATTACACTCATAAAGAGTTTGGAAGCGGCGATAAAATTTGTTATCACGGCGTCCAAGATATTTTCCGCAACAACAAACCAGCGGCGTATGTTTATCAAAGTAATTTCACCGATATTCCGACTTTATATCCATTATTTAAAGGTGATAACGGTGATTTACCGGAAAGTCGCTTATATAAGACCTTAGTCTTAAGTAATGCCAAATACGTTGATCTTTTGAAAGATGACACGCTTATCAAAAGATATTATCCGCGGAGAGACTTATATCCATATTTACCAAACGCCCCCTATATTCTTGATACTTTTATTGGTGAAAACTTTATAAGTGATAAGAATTTTTCAAAAAAAGACCGGAAAAAGATTGCTAAATTATTAAATTACGCGGCGGTGAATAACTTTGACCGCTTAACGTTAAGGATGAAACTAGCACTTCTTCGTTTAATTATTAAATATAAGATGGGACGGGCTGATTTAGTGGATCTATGGTCAAAAAACATCGCCGGATGGGGCGATAGGAGTAATGGTTATACGCTCGTCGGTTATAACGAAAATGATCAAGAAATGGTCCGTACCAGATTAGGAATGACAACTTCGACAAATTATGAAATCGTCATTAGTAAAGATGAATTACGAAACGGGGAAACTTATGATATGACGACCGTCCATATTGATGCTTTAAGTCCTTATCGTAATCATTATGACTTTAGTCCGGTAAAGATTACAACTTCGGGACCCATTAAATTATGTGGACCTGAACTCCAAACGTTACACGCAGGAAGTCTTGTCTTGTACTTTAAAAGTATAAAAGAATCCGGAAGTGCTACAATAACGATTAGTGTAAATAACACGACCAAGACGTTAAACGTCAAAATATTATAGAAAGGAGCAGAAATGGCCGAAAAAAATCTCGCACTTTTAATTGACGCTGAGAATATATCCCCTGAATATATGTCAATTATTCGCGATGAAGCTAACAAATATGGCAACTTAAGTTATCGCCGCATTTACGGTGACTGGGCAAGTAGTAACCTTGGCAAGTGGCGCTCTAAATGTATTGAATATAACTTAGAACAAATTCAGCAAGTATCTTATGTCAGTGGGAAAAGCACAAGTGACTTTACCCTCATAATTGACGCAATGGATATTTTATACGCTGACCGTGTTGAAGGCTTTGTCTTAGTTAGTAGTGATAGTGATTTTACAAGACTTGTTAGTCGCTTACGCCAAAACAATAAATTTATTATTGGGATGGGTGAAAGTAAGACTCCGCTCTCGCTTGTAAACTCCGTTGATCTCTTCATATTTCTCGACAAAATTAAAAACGTTCGCGACAAAAACATCAAACCAAAACGGAAAAGTAAAACCACCGTTAATGAGCAAGAAAATGATGAAGGCATCATTGGTCTTGAAGACTTAATCGATGTCGTCACCAATATCATTAACGAAACGGGTGATGAAAATGGCTGGGCATATTGGAGTAATACCAATAACACCTTAGTCCGGAAATACCCCGGCTTTGACCCACGAAACTACGGTTTTAAAGGAAAAGCCTTACAATTCTTCCTCGCCAATGGCTTTGAAAAACGGAACGAAGGCTTAGATGTCTTCATCCGTCCTAAACCGTTAGCCTAAGTAAAAAGAAAACATCATGGGTTACTAACATGATGTTTTTTTTATCTTCTTCGATATTAATTAATAATGTTGATCACTAAGTAATTTTCGGTTATCAATATCTTTGACGATTTGATCATACATCTTTTCATCAATTGGATATTTTCTTTTCACTAAGTAATAAGCAATTAAGTTACAAATAAGCGGTAATAAGGCCATTCCGAGAATTAACACAAAGCGGGCTTGGGCTAAATTTGCCCCGTCAATCGCGTTTTGAGCAAGGGTACCAACTTGGGTTTCACTAATTTCCCCTTTTCCGCCCATAACTTCAAAGTCACTGATTTTATTGGTAATATCGTAAACGCCGCCGGCGGTAAGTGTTAAGAAAACGACTAATACGGTAATGGCGTTACTAATTTTGGCGGCAAAAGGCCGGGCAGCAAAGACAACACTTTCTTTCCGGTCGCCGGTTTGCCATTCATTATATTCAACTGTATTCGTAATTTGCACTAGTAAGACGAGGTAAAAGACCCCTTGCGGTGTAAAGATAATGAGGGCAAGTACTGGTAAAATCCATTGATAAATTTCGTTTGGAATCGTAATAATACCAAAGGCATGGCCACTCCCAATTAAAAGTAAGAGTCCATTACCGATACTGCCGATAATGATTGAATATTTTAGTAACTGCGCTCTTGTAAACTTTTTAATTAAGCCACCAAAGGCAAAGTTCGCGGCAATTGAACCAAGGGCATAGGCCACTAAGAAATAAAAGAATGATTGGCCAGCTTCTTTATAACCAAAGACAAAGTGCATATAGTTTTGCCCTAAGTTATTAAACATTGAACCGCCTAAATAATGGAGAATAATCGCTAAGAGCATGACGAGTAAGGGTTTATTACCTTTGATAACTTTGAAGATATCCCGTACTTTAATAATTTCTTCTTTATCAATCTCACTTCGGTCGCGTTCTTGACATAAAAAGACGAGTAACACTTGCGAGAAAATATAGATTGAACCAATAATAATACTTAAAAGACTAAACATGTAAATGGCTTTACCGGGATATAAAGATGGCACAAGACCGCCAACGGTAAACGCCCCAATATTAACGGCAATCGCCATGAGCATCGTAATTTGATTACGTTGTTTGGGGTCTCTTGTAAGACTAGGGACCATACTCCAATAACCAATGTCATTAAAGGTAAAAGATATTTCCCAAAGTAAATATATAATGAGGAAAAAGGCGACATAACCCCAGCCACCAAACGGTCGAAAACTAAATAAAACCATTAAAAGGAGGCCATTTATGAGCCCACC
>CALAWM010000049.1 GCA_937895315.1 uncultured Caryophanales bacterium
GGCAAAAGTAGCCTTATTGAAGAAGTTCTTTATAAAGCCGTGGACGGTTATTTACGGAAAGTTGAAACATATCCCGGAAAACATGAAAAAATCTTGGGGTTAGAACATATTGATAAAGTAATTAATATTAGTCAAGATCCAATCGGGAGAACGCCGCGGAGTAACCCGGCGACCTATACGAAAGTGTTTGATGATATAAGAGATTTATTCGCGCAAACGATTGACGCCCGGGCTCGTGGTTTTGATAAGGGGCAATTTTCCTTTAATACAAGAGGCGGCCGCTGTGAACATTGTGAAGGCGCCGGAGTTACCCGGATTTCGATGAATTTTTTACCCGATGTCTACGTAAAATGTGAAATTTGTGACGGAAAACGATATAACGATGACACGTTATCAATCAAATATCGCAATAAAAATATCGTTGATGTGTTAAATATGACGGTCGAAGAAGCAGTTAATTTCTTTGAAAATCGCCCGAATATTTTACGGAGACTTCAAACCTTAAATGATATTGGTTTAGGTTATATAAAACTTGGCCAACCGGCCCCGGAATTAAGTGGCGGGGAAGCGCAACGGCTAAAAATTGCCTTCGAACTACAAAAAAGACCAACCGGAAAAACCTTATATTTATTAGATGAACCAACAACCGGATTACATGTTGATGATGTAAGTCGCTTAATATTAGCCTTACAAGCGATTGTAAATAACGGTGACTCGGTCATTGTTATTGAGCATAACCTTGATATTATAAAGGTGGCAGACTATATAATTGACCTGGGACCAGAAGGCGGAAATCATGGTGGCGAACTTGTTGCCTGTGGGACGCCCGAAGACATTGTCAAAGTTAAAGCTAGCCACACTGGTCGTTTCTTAAAACCGTATTTAGAGAAGGAGAAGTAATATGACATTAAATATCGCACTCAATAATGGGCTCGCTGTGGCTATGTATGTGATTTTTGGCTTAATCTTTTTAGGATCTTTAACGATGCTTGGTTTAACCCTTAATGAATTTATTAAAAAAGAAGAAGATGCCACCACCATATTTAAAGGTAAACATCGGCTTATTAGTCTAAGTGTCCTCATTGGCGGAATATCCTTTATGTTACTTTTCTTACCATTTATGTTAAATGTTACTACCGCTTGGCATGGGGTGATGATTGGACTTGGTAGTTTCTTCTTTATGACGGCCTTTTTAAAGTTTGTCGCTGCCTTTACCTTACATTACTATAAGTTTAATCTCGTAAATGTCTATGTTAAACAAAGTAAAATCATTACTTATTTAGCGGCAATGTTTAGTTTAGTGTTCCTTTTTGTCTTTTTAGATGGCTTAACTTTTGCCGGGATTATTACGTATCCTTTACCAAAAGGGATTCCTTTTACCGCTGAACCTTTAGTTGCTTTCTATGCTTTATTCATCTTAGGAGGCGCTGTTCTTGTTTATTTTATTAGTGATCATGAATTTTATAAACGCTATGGCCGACACGGCATTTTAGAAAATGTCTTTTATGTTGCCTTCCCCGCCGGGATTATTGGTGCGCGATTATGGTATGTAATTGGCGAATGGGAAAATGGTGGTTTTGCTGCCGATTGGACCAAAATCTTTGCCTTCCGTGATGGCGGTTTAGCGATTATGGGTGGCGCCTTACTTGGTATTATTGTTGGAGTTTGGTTCTTTATTAGAAGACGCAAAGAATATGATATGTTTTTTGCAGCGGATGTTATTGTCCCCACCATTTTAGTGGCGCAAGCTGTCGGACGCTGGGGTAATTTCTTTAATCAAGAAGTTTATGGCGGAATTATTACCAACATTGAAGCGTGGTGGTTTATCCCTGAATTTGTTAAACGTGGGATGTTTATTGCTGGGCAATATCGGCAACCATTCTTCCTGATTGAATCATTTTTAAATCTAACGGGTTACTTTGTAATTCGGTTTGGCATTGGCCGTGGCCTTAAAAAATATATTAAACGACTGGACCAAGCCTTTATGTATTTAGTGTGGTATGGCTTAGTCCGTTTTATTATGGAACCATTAAGAGATCCGCTCTTTAATATGGGTACGGGTGGGGAATGGTCAGTATACAATTCCTTAATCTTCTTAATCGTGGGAGTCTTATTAATTGTCTTAAATCATATCTTTGATTTTGAAAAACAAATTATGAAACTAGTCCACCGAAGAAAACCAGGGCATAATGTCGAAACCACCGAAGTAAAAAATGAAGATATTAAAGAAGAAGATAATGGCAAAGCGTTAGAAGAAGGCAAAAAGGATGAATAAGATTAATTTAGTCGTATTTGATTTTGATGGGACAATTGCCGATAGCGATTTAGCCCTCATTAAGATTGGGCTTAAAATGAGTGAACGGTTTCTCATTAAAAAAGACGTTTCGATTGATGATTTTCTCTTTTTAAATGGTCCTTCGCTTGATGAAAGTTTACCGGTCCTTTTTCCGGGATACGACATTAAAGAATTAAAAGATGCTTATTATGCTTTAGCCCCAGATAGCGCCAAAGATATAACGCTTTTCCCAGGCGTAAAAGGCTTACTTAAAGAACTTAAAAATAAAAAGATTGAAGTTGCTATTTTTACAAGCCGCTCCCGCTTTAGTACGGAATTAATCTTAAAAAGACTAGGCTTACTTACAAAATTTAAGATGATTGTGTGTGGCGATGATGGTTTTCCAAAAAAACCAAGCGGGGAAGGGCTTAAACATATTATCAAAACACTTGGCACCAAACCCGAAAAAACCTTATTTGTCGGCGACAACTGGCGCGATATTTTAGCCGGTAAAGATGTCGGGGCCCCCGTTGCCTTTATTAGACCTTATCGCCGCATTCATAAACTAGATTTAAAAGCACCTTTTGTCATTAATGACATTATGGAAATATTGGAGGTAATTAATAATGAACGAAAATAAAGTAATTCATCCGGTTTTAATCGTCGGCGCCGGACCAGCGGGCATGACCGCGGCCATCTATTTAGCCAGAGCAAATGTTAAATTTAAAATTGTTGATAAATATGCTCCCGGCGGAAAGATGAATATTACCCAATTAATTGAAAATTACCCAGGGGTCACCAATATGACCGGTCCTGATTTAGCGTTTAAAATGTTTGAACAAGTCCGCGAACTTGGCGTGGAAATTGATTACGCTGATGTGCAAAAAATACGAAAAGACGAAGATCACTTTGTTGTAACTAGCGATGAAGGAGAAATATTTGCAAAAGCCGTCATTATTGCGACCGGAACCCAAGAACGGAAATTACGAATCCCTGGCGAAGCAAAATATACCGGCAGAGGTGTAAGTTACTGTGCAGTATGTGACGGTAATTTATATAAAAATGATGCGATTGTCATCATTGGTGGCGGAAATAGTGCCATTGAAGAAGCGGTCTTTGTCGCTAAAATTGTCAAAGAAATCCATATCGTCCACCGGAACGAAAACTTCCGGGCGGATGATTCATTAATCGAAGAACTCCGTAATTCTCCGAATGTTAAGTTTCATTTAAATGCCATTCCCACCGAAATATTTGGTGATCAAAACGGCGTAACTAGCATTGGCATTAAAAATATCGTTGATGGCAGTGAAGAAACATTAAATGTTAAAGCCGTCTTCCCCTTTGTCGGCAGTGACGCAGTGACCGATTTTTTAAGTGAATTTGATGTCCGCGACGAAAAAGGATTCGTGCTTGTTGATCACGAAATGATGACGAATGTGCCTGGATTATTTAGTATCGGTGACGTTAATAAAAAAGTATTACGGCAAATTGTGACCGCGACTAATGATGGTGCGATTGCCGCTTTAGCCGCCAACCGTTATATTAAAAAGAAATAATTACAAAGTAAAGATAGTGAAAAAGAGGCGAAAAAGCCTCTTTTCCTTTATAATATATCCATGAATGTATCATTTACCGTTAAAGCCAAAGAAGATATTACCTTTAATACGCAAAACTATAGTTTGCCACGTCGGAAAGCAACTCTGGCCGCGATTATCAAACATAGTGGCCATTTTATTATTCGGGAAAACCAAGAAGTAATTAAAGTTAGCACCGAAAACGCCAAAGTAGCGAAGTATGTATATCAACTTGTTAAAGACATCTTTGGTTTTGAACCGAACTTTTCTTATAATACAAACCGTAAATTTGGTAAGAAAATTAAATTTAATGTTGTCATTGCCGAAAAAGTACAAGAAATCATTGATACGTTAGCGATTGATTTTTATGATACAGCAGTTAGTCGGAAAGTTGTCTATAGTGATGATACCTTAGGCGGATATTTCACCGGAGCCTTTTTAGCAAGCGGATCAATGACGAGTCCAACAAGTAGTAATTATCATTTAGAAATTGTTGTTAATAACTTGAAGTATGCGGAAAGACTAGCGAAGATGCTTGACCGCTTTGAAAAGACGAGATTTAGTGCAAAAGTTAGTAAAAGACGCGATAAATATATCGTTTATTTAAAAAGAAGTGACCAAATATCAACCTTTTTAGTCTTTGTCGGCGCGGCGAATGCTTCACTTGAATTTGAAAGTATTCG
>CALAWM010000050.1 GCA_937895315.1 uncultured Caryophanales bacterium
TTTATATTTACCAAGTTTAAAGCGGGCGTTTTCAATAATCATTGCAATTAGCGGGTCATTAAAGCCGTCCCATAAGTGAATAAGGAGCATTGCCACCATGACGACAAAGATCATTAATTTGTATTGATCTGGATTACTTTCTGGTAACGTAAGTTGCAAATAAATCATTAAGAATAGGTTAATGAGCGTATAAGCAGCGTCACGACCAATACCAACAAATGAAAAAACATACTTTGTTAAACGGGGAACGTTATCACCCTTGTAGGTCTTAAATAAATTCATATTCTACCTCTTTTTTATTATCTAATAATTAGTTTACACGATATTAAAATAAATAAGATAGTAAAGGGTGAAATTTGCTAGTATTTTTTATTTAAGTTACAACTTTTTTGCTAAAATATGCATATGGAAAGAAAATTACGGTTAGCGTTAGCGATTAAGATGTTACTAGGCTTCATTATTGCCTTTTTGATCGCTTATCTTTTTAAATTACCTTATAGTTACACCGCCGGGGCTATTGCGGTCCTTCATTTATGGTATAGCCGGGAGAATGTATTTAAAACCGCCCTTATTCGTTTACTAGCAAGCGCGATTGGTCTCGCGGTCAGTGCCTTACTTTTCTTTTTGTTAGGCTATAACGTATATAGTTTATTTCTCGTCATCCTTGGCGTAATTGTTGCCTTATATTTGGCAAAGATTGAATTTGGGACGACAATCGCTGTTGTCTTAATTGGCCAACAATGGGGTGACCAAACGGCATGGGCGCCTTTAAACGCCTTCTTTATAATGTTAATTGGGACCATTCCCGCCATTTTATTAAACTTCTTCACATTCAAAAAATCAAAGATTCTTCCTGAACAACAACGGCTTTTAGATAGTGAAATCGCCAGTATTTTTAACGATATTGAAACGTTACAAAATGTTAATTTTACGAAGCTTAATAGAGTGCTTAATGATACCAAAAATAGTCTCCAAGTTGCGCTTGAAAACTATAAGATTGATAATATTATGGCGGCGCTTGATTATATTAATATGCGCGCTGAACAAATTAAAATATTAGAAAGAGTCATTAAGACATTAAATTCTTTATATGATTCTCCCTACAAACATAAAGTCTTAGATTATCTTCTCCTTTTTAAAGGGCGGATCGGGGTTGAAGACTATGCTAGTCCCTTACTTATTGAGCATGAAAAGTTATTAAATGTTTACCGCGAACTTCCGTTACCAAAAACGCGCGAAGAATTTGAACATCGCGCGTCACTTTATGGGGTTCTTTTAGAAATGAAACAATTACTGCTTCTAAAAAGAGAATATTACGAAAAACATCCGACTATTTAAGTTTCATGGCTTTTTGCCATCTCGTCGAGGCGCGTAAGTCGTCTTTTTTAATTTTTGATTTAACTTTATAAATATGTTTTGAGCCGCGGCTAATGAAGCGGTCACTTGTTGTTTCGCCTAATACTTTATAAAATTCTTTCATGTAACTAAAATCAAAGGGGGCGCAACTAAAGACGTCGGCCATAATCGTTTTGGTTTTATAACTATAGTGTAACGCAACGTGACTTTGGGCAATAATAATGATGCCGGATAAATATTTAGGTTTCACGACCGTGGACTTTTGGACATTAGCACGGGTAATCGGATCCATATTAATTTTCGTCACAAAGTTTTCTAAAAAGTCATAGAGTGTTTCCATGCTTGGCGCATCTTTCGTCATAATTTCATTCATAATATGCGGACCAAAGTCGGTGTTTGGATCATATTCATAACTCTCAAGATCTTTTTGGTCGCGGTCGACGACTTCAACGATACTTAAATCATTTTTATAAGGGAGTAATTCATGGAATAATTCAAGGGCTTTTTGATCATCAAAATTTTGCGGGACATAAAGGTCGACAAAATAACATTCCCGAAGCGGGAACGTATGAATGGTGATATGGCCCCCTTCTAAAAGCATATAGGCCGTGACGCCGATGTCTTCTTTGACTTTCCCATAATAATATGGAATTAATTGCGGGGGTGTCACTGGGTCTAATTTTAATTCATAAATAACTTTATTTAAGACATTATTAATGTATTTAATATCGTCTAAATGTAAGTTTTTGGCGCCATAGGCATCAAGGGTTAAGTGTTTACGCATTATCTTTCTCTCCTACTATATAAAATAATTCATACATTGTTTTTAAAGCGAGCCATGAGGTAATATCATTGGTGTCTAAGGTCGGACTAACTTCAACGATATCAAGGACATAAGTGTTTGGTAAGGCAACTAAAGCGCTTGTAATAAATAAAGTATCGCTACTTTTTAAACCAAAGGCTTCCGGAGTTCCGGTCCCAGGGGCAAAAGAGGGATCATTGGCGTCGATATCGTAACTAACATAAATCGCATATTTATCATCTTGATATTTCGTAATGATTTCGTTAGTGATTTTTTCAATACCCATTTGATGAACGTCACTTGCTAAATATACCTTAATAACTGGATTTTCATCAAAGTAAATTACTTCTTCTTTTTCAAAGCCGCGCAGACCAACAAAGGTTAAGTTTTCTTGTTTAAGCCCGTGATCAAGCGCC
>CALAWM010000051.1 GCA_937895315.1 uncultured Caryophanales bacterium
GTGGCTAGGAACAGCAGCCTCGGTCCGAACGCAGTTTTATCGTTATAAAAACCAAGAATACGTCTTGGCAGCCCGTACTTTAGGGGCTTCTGACCGCCGTATTATGTGGAAACATATTTTCCCGAATACTTTAGGAACGATTATTACTTCATCAGTCTTAGTTATTCCCGGGGTTATTTTCTCCGAAAGTATGCTTTCTTACTTAGGTATTATTAAACTGGGGGGAGCGACGACGACATCCCTTGGAACATTACTTAGTGACGCCTCATCCATTTGGACGTCATATCCGTCACTAATGATTTTCCCCGCCCTTATTATTTCACTTCTTATGATTTGTTTTAACTTATTTGGAAACGGTCTAAGAGATGCATTTAATCCCCAATTGAGAGGAAGTGACAGTTAATTATGGCAATTTTAGAAGTTAAAAGATTAAAAATATCCTTCCGTACTAATAATGGTACGGTTAAAGCCGTTAGAGATATATCCTTTAAATTAGAAAAAGGAAAAACGCTCGCCATCGTTGGTGAATCCGGAAGTGGAAAATCGGTCACCTCGAAAGCCATTTTAGGTATTTCCGCGGGGAACGCGATTATTGAAAGTGGCGAAATTATTTATGATGGTAAAGACCTTGTCCGGACAAGCGAACAAGACATGTACCATATTCGTGGAGATAAGATCGGGATGATTTTCCAAGATCCACTTTCTTCCTTAAACCCTATCGTCCGTATTGGTAAACAAATTACCGAAGCGATGATTTTGAAAAACAAAGCAATTCGGAAAGAAGCTAAAAAAGAACTACATGAAATGCTTGAAAACTTAAAACAAGCAATGTATGAGTCAAAAACCGAAGCCGATGATCCAAAAGTTATTGAAGAACTTATTGCCGACTTTAACGGCGCAAGTCTTACGGCCAGTACTTTAGAAAGTTCCTTTAGTGATTCACGAACACTCGCCGAAGACGTCTTATCAGCGATCAAAGACTTATTAACGAAACTTGAACACCGTTTTACGAGTGACATTACAACCCAAGTTAAAGGAATGCTCCGGAAAGTCGCAAAGATTGAAGACGTTTACTTTGTCTTTAATTTGCAAAAAGAGTTAGAAACGATTGAAAAAACTCTGGCAAGCATTATTGAAACATATAAAGATTGGAAAACTTTAGGCGCCGAAGCCAAAACTGAGAAAATTACAACCGTTATTGCGGAGTTTAAAAAGATCGCCGAAGTCATTGAAAACTTAATCGCGCGGAATGATTTAGATTTCTTCCATTTGGGTTTCTATGTCTATAAAAATGACAAGGCTGATTTATCAAAAATGCCAATCGCCGAAATCAATGCTTTAACAAAGAAATTCATTGATGAAACCTTTATGCCGTCCTTTACGACCTATAACCGCGCCGCCCTTGAACATAGTGTTTATAAAACATTAGAATTTAAACGGCAATCAATTGTTATTCTCGAAGAAATTAAAAAATACTTACAAGAAGAAACGTTATCCAAACATGTCTTCAAAGCGAAGATTAAGGAAATGAAACCAATCATTGAAGCCTCAATTGACCCGTTGAAGACGCAAAAAGATAGCGCAGCCTATATTCTTATTGACTCACTAACAAGTGACTTAAATAAATACTTCCTTTCTGCTAAAAATAATGAAAAGGAAGAAAAACGCTTTGCCAAACAAAGCGCAAAATTTGCCGCTTTAGAAGCACGTGGTCGGAAATTAGACTATCAAGTTCCACCTAAGAAACTTATTGAACTTCAAGATATCGTCAACGACATGATTTCTTCATGTGATGCGGTTATTGAAAAATATCAATCGTCAATTCGGAAATTTGAAGGTCATAATTACCAAAAATGGGAAAAGATCGCTTATCTTTTAGTCGATTACTTAAAAGAAAAAGCCAAAGATTCTGTCGTTAAACTTTCCAAAACCGCCGCTAAAGAAAAAGCCATCAAACTTATGGAAGAAGTATCAATTCCCCATGCGCGGGAAAGATTTAGACAATATCCATTTGAATTCTCCGGTGGGATGCGGCAACGGATTGTTATTGCTATTGCCTTAAGCGCCGAACCAGAAATTTTAATCTGTGATGAACCTACAACTGCTTTAGACGTGACAATTCAATCACAAATCTTAGAATTAATTAATTCCCTTAAAGCAAAACGGAACTTATCGATTATCTTTATTACCCATGACTTAGGCGTTGTCGCCAATATGGCCGATGAAATTGCCGTTATGTATGCTGGTAAGATTGTTGAATACGGTTCGACCCATGATATATTCTATTCTCCTGCTCACCCATATACATGGGCGCTCTTATCCTCAATGCCAGACTTAGAAACGAAAGAAAAACTCGAAACGATTCCTGGCACTCCACCCAATATGATTTATCCGCCAAAAGGCGATGCTTTCGCTGCGCGGAATAAATATGCGTTAAAGATTGACTTTGAAGAAGAACCACCAATGTTCCAAATCAGTGACACCCACTTTGCCGCAACATGGCTTTTAGATCCACGGGCTCCAAAAGTTGAAATGCCGAAAGGTATTCAAGACCGGATTAAACGGATGAAAGCCGCCAAATACGATACGAAAGGAACTCTTGAAAATGACAAATCAAAATAAAGAAGTACTTTTATCGGTCCAAAATCTTTGCCAATATTTCACGATGAGTCGCCGTGATTTTAAAGCGGTTGATGATATCTCCTTTGATGTATTCAAAGGTGAAGTTTTCGGCTTAGTTGGCGAATCAGGCTGCGGAAAAACGACGACAGGACGCTCAATTATTAAAATTTATGATATTACTTCTGGTGATATCTTCTTTAAAGGTGTCCGGATTGGCGCTGGCCTTCGTTCTTACCAAGATGAAATGAATGCTATTCGTAAAGAACTCCGTAGTGAAGCCGCCCGAGTTTCTAAAGGCAGTGATGAAGAAAAAGCGGCCTTTGAAACGCTCAAAAACGAAAAACACGCCCGAATAGCTGAGTTAAAAGAAGAAATCAAAAAAGCTCGTCATGACCAAAAGAATTGCGATAAAGACTATGCAAAACTTAAAGTCCAAGAATTAAATGATAAATTTTTACCGCTTCTTGAAAAAGAAGAAGATGCCGCTAAGAAAGAAGAACTTCGTAAAGAATATAACAAAGAATTAGCGATTGCGAAGAAATCACGGATTGTTACTTCCATCCAAATGATCTTCCAAGATCCAATTGGTTCGCTTAACCCCCGGATGACCGTTAAAGAAATTATTGCGGAAGGTCTAATTATTAAAGGCATTAAAGATAAAGACTATATTCAAGCTAAAGTTGAAGAAACCCTCGAATTAGTCGGGTTAGTCAAAGAACACGCAAGTCGTTATCCCCATGAATTTAGTGGCGGTCAACGGCAAAGAATTGGGATTGCCCGTAGTATCATTATGGAACCAGAAATGATTATTGCCGACGAACCTGTCAGCGCGCTTGACGTTTCGATTCAAGCTCAAGTTATTAACTTATTAAACTCTTTACGGAAGAAACTTGGCTTAACAATCTTATTCGTTGCCCATGACTTATCAGTCGTTAAATACTTCTCGGACCGGATTGGGGTTATGTACTTTGGGAAACTTGTTGAATTAACAACCAGTGAAGAATTATTTAGAAATCCGCTTCACCCTTATACTAAATCACTATTAAGTGCTATTCCGTTACCAGACCCAGAGTATGAAAAGCATCGGAAACGGATTACTTATAATCCCATTGTCGATCATGACTATTCGGTTGATGAACCATCAATGCGCGAAATTAAACCTGGCCACTTTGTCTATTGTAATGATAAAGAAGAAGCTAAATATAAAGAGATTATAAAAGCCAAACATGAGTAAAAAGTCGATTATCCTTCGATATGTAATTGGAACGCTGGTGGCGATTGTGATGTTTTTCATTGCCATCAGTATCCGCAATATTTACGGGCAAACTGAATTATTAGAAATATATCGGGCCCTTTCCGATGGGTTTACTGTCCCTGGTATTATCTTCATCGGGTTTGGACTGTTATTCTGGTTTGCGAACCTTGGCTCTTTTGATGGGATTGGTTACGCCTTAAAACATCTATTCACGATGTTAATCCCCTTTAATCGCAAGAAACAAGGAACGTATGCTGAACATTTAGAAGCGAAAAAACCGATTCATGGCTTTGGCTTCATGTTTATCATCGGCGGCGTATTCTTACTCACGGGGATCATCTTTATGATCTTATTCTTAAGTGTTCCGACCGCTTAGTATTAAAAGAAGTAATTAAAAAAGGATGCCAAGTACGGCATCCTTTTTCGATTGTTTTAAAAAACTAATTAGAATGTTTCTGGTTTGCTATCAACATCAGCGTATTTATGAGCAATACTTGAGGCTGCCGCGGCGGCAATTGCGCCAACGATATCATCTAAGAAGGTGTTGCATGTCTTTTTGCCATCAGTTTTATCGTCTAATCTGCCAATGATACCAGGTTTGGTTTTGTCGACAAAGCCAAAGTTCGTCGAGCCGATTGAACCATAGACATTAACGATTGATAACGCTAAAATTTCATCGATTCCATAAAGGCCGTAGTCACTTAAAATGATAGTGCTTAATGGTTCGCTAAGTTTACCTTGCTCGGCTAAAATATCAAGTTCTAAGCCGGTTAAAATCGCGTTTTGCACTTCCCGTTTCATTAACACTCTTTTGACATGATCTAAACACACATCAATTGATAAGAATGGTAAGTATTTGGTTTGAAGACCTAGGGTAATTTCCGCGATATCTAATTGGGTAACCCCTCTTTTTTGTAAACGATCAACAATTACGACATATTTCTTTTCATCATTAAGACGGTTTTTGTCTGCATTATGCATAAGTGAATTCCTCTCTTTCTTTTATTATAAGGTGAATTAAGATTTTTATATTTAGTATATGGGACTTAATTAGGGATAAGATACCATAAATTTAGGGTTTGGTAAAATATTATGATAAGAAAAGCGTAGAAATATTTAAGTTGTTTGGCGAGGTGGGAAGTTTGTCGTATTTGTCGTTCTAACACCGACCGTTCCCGTCAAAGTATTACTAATAATAAAGGTTGAAGGATCAGTGAAATAATAAACTTTTCCATCATTTCCGGGGTAATCAAGCATGTTGTAATAAGCACTACCTGAATATGTGCCATCAAACTTTAAAATGGTGCGTTTTGGTACATAGTTATCCGCCATTAAGTCTTCAAATTGACCATTTGCTAAACGATAGGTAAAGTCAACGGCATCAATAAGACCAGCATCTTCGCCCCCGGTTTCATTGGTCCCGGAAAGTGATAAGTAGAAGAAGCCAGCACTAGTCGCAGCATATAAACTTGACGTAGCAACAAGAAATTCATAACCAGCCGCGACCATGGCGTTTGGAATTTTAAAGTCAAAGTAAACCCCAGTCCGGTTACCGACTGCGGTTTTATCAATCATGAAGCGAATTTCATTTAAATTCGTAATTTGTGTGCCATTCCGTTCAAATTGATAGACGGAAATTGATTCATTATCGGCCCCTTGGTTAAAACGGAAGAAGGAGAGGCCACTTGTTCCACCTTTTTTAGGTTTAAACCAAATTGAGTTACGTGGCGCAGTAGCACTTATACCCGCTTCTGCCGGTAAAGTTACACTATTATTCCATGAGTTATTGGCGGCTCTTGTTGGTGAATAGGTTGTCCCTAAAAGGACCGTTAATGCTTTACCTAACGTTTGTACTTGTTGGTATCTTGCCCAAAATTCTTCACTGACGAGCCCTATAGAATTAAAAAATGTCTACCCATTTGTCTACCCATTTTCGCTCCATAAAAGAAAAAACACGCATATAATGCGCGTTATTTAACCAATGGAGCAGGTGACGGGAATCGAACCCGCGTATCTACCTTGGCAAGGTAGTGTTCTACCATTGAACTACACCTGCGTGCTGGAAATAATAATAACACTACTTGAAGTTTATTGCAATAAATGTTCTTTAATTTCATCTTTTTTCTTTATAAAACATAGTTTTATGGTATATTTATAGGTGATTAATAGAGGTATTTATGATACGTGAAAAACTAGCAAACTTAATTTTCCCCGAAATTACCAAAACTCTAAGCGATTTAGAGAAAGAATATCCACCCCGGACTTTAAAAGCAGGCGCTGAAGTAACGCGCTTTGCCCCATCTCCGACTGGCTTTTTACACACTGGAAGTTTATTTACAGCGATGGTTGCTAAAACGTGCGCCGTGCAAAGTGAAGGTGTCTTTTTCGTTAGACTTGAAGATACAGACACCAAGCGTGAAGTTGAAGGGGCTGGCGAATCACTTTTAAAGGAAATGAAACTCTTCGATGTTTTTCCGCATGAAGGTTATATGGGAAATAAAGAAGAAGGAAAATATGGTCCTTATAAACAAAGCGAAAGAGCCGATATTTATAAAACGGTTATTAAACAAATGATCAAAGATGATATGGCTTACCCTTGCTTTTGTACAAGCCATGACTTAAATGCTTTACGCGCAACCCAAGAAGCTAATAAAGTTGTCCCAGGGTATTATGGTGCTTACGCAACTTGTAGTTTTTTAAGTGCTGAAGAAGCTATTAAAAGGGTAGAAAATGGTGACCCTTATGTCTTACGCTTTCGAAGTAAAGGAAATCATGACCGTAAGATTACTTTTAATGATGTAATTAAAGGCCAAATTGAAATTGCTGAGAATGATCAACATATCGTTATCTTAAAAAGTGATGGCTTACCAACCTATCACTTCGCCCATGTCGTCGATGACCACTTTATGCGGACCACTTTAGTTACGCGTGGCGAAGAATGGATTAGCAGTGTCCCTCTTCACCTGGAATTATTTAATACGTTGAAGTTTAATACCCCACGTTACGCCCATTTACCGGTCATTAATAAACTCGATAACGGCAATAAACGGAAACTTAGTAAACGAAAAGATAAAGAAGCGGCCGTAACTTATTTCTTAGATTTAGGCTATCCCGTTAAAGCAATTCTTACTTATTTAATGAGTATTGCCAATAGTAATTTTGAAGAATGGTGGACCGGTAATAAACGTGCCGATTTAAGTGCTTTTGATTTCAATCTTAGCAAAATGAGTGTCGATGGCGCCTTATTTGATCTTGAAAAAGTGAATTACTTTGCCCGTGAATATATTGCGGCATTAACCGCGCAAGAAGTTGTTGATGAATACATAGATTATCTTAAATATATCGATGATAAGGAATTATTAACTAGGATTACTAACGACCGTGAACGTTTTACCAAAATCATGAATATTGAACGGGAAACCCTTAAACCCCGTAAAGATTATAGCCACTATGCTTTAGTCTATGATTCAATAAATTTTTTCTACGCTGATGAATTTCAAAAGTTAATTGATGATCAAACCATTGAACCATTTAAGGAAGAATTAAGTAAAGAAACAGTCGAAAAACTTCTCAATGACTTTGCCACCAAACTCATTTATAGTGAAGGCAATGAAGCGTGGTTTAATTCCTTAAAAGAAGTTGCCCTAAGTAACGGCTTTGCCCAAAATAATAAAGAGTTTAAAGCTAATCCCGAAGGCTATAAAGGGGTTGTTGCGGATGTAGCCGAAGTCCTTAGAATCAGTGTTGTCGGCAGTCGGAAAAGTCCTAATCTATATGAAGTGCTCCTTATTTTAGGGCGTGATGAAGTATTACGGCGTCTTTCAATTATTAAATCGCTAATTCAATAATTAGTAAATTATAAAAATATATCGTTTTTGCACTCTTTTTGTTGCAAATTGCAACTCTTTTGTATTATTATGATTATGTAGTTTATTAGAAAGGATAATATAATTATGAAAGAAAAAAGAACTAGTGGTTTACTTACAATCATAATGGCAATCCTCCTTCTTGGATTTCTTGCCTTTACCC
>CALAWM010000052.1 GCA_937895315.1 uncultured Caryophanales bacterium
TTTGGTATTTTTACCAAGGACTTTATTTGGTAAATAAAAGGGAACACTTAAAAGTTGATCTGCGTCTTTAATTAAGGCGTCAAAACTTGTTTTTAAACCAGAACTGATCGCAACCCCATGAAAGACATGTTTTTCATCAACGTAAATATACTTATTGGCAGTTCCTAAATCAATAATGGTAAAAGGACCATCCCCATATTTAAAAACCCCGGCCGCGCAAGCGACAATATCGGCTCCTACTTCTAAGGGATGATCAACCTTTAAAACAATGCCGGTCTTAATTCCTGGTTCAAGAACTAATACTTTGGCATTAAAAAGATTTTCAATTACTCTTTTCAAAATGATGGTTAATGACGGAACTACACTTCCAATCATTGCTTTGCTAACAACTAAATCTTTATCAAAATAGGAAAGAAGATTACTTAATGTCAAAAAATAATGATCATATTGTTCATTCTTTCGTGTTTCGAGTGAAAAAGTTTTTATTAGCGTATCGTCTTTAAATAGTGCCACACCAATGACACTATTGCCGATGTCTAAAGTTAATTTCATAATACCTCCGCTACATTCTCACAAGTGAGTAACGTGCACTAATATTTTAATATAAAAATTAAGAAACAACGATATTAACGATTTTGTTTGCTACAACAATAATCCGTCTAATCGTTACGCCTTCTAAAAAGCGTTGGACATTTTCTAAAGATAGTGCCATTTTTTCAATGACTTCTTTGCTTTCATTTAACGGTGCTTTCATCGTTGCCCGTAATTTGCCGTTTACTTGGATAGCAATTTCGACTTCATTAACGACTAATTTACTTGGGTCATATGTTGGCCAACTTTCGTAAGTAATCGTATCGACATCACTTAAGGAACTATAAAGTTCTTCGCCTAAATGGGGAGCAATTGGATAAATTAATTTAATTAAACCAACAAGATATGGTTTATATACTTCCTTGGCCTTATAAATGTCATTTACAAAAATCATCAATTGCGCAATCGCGGTGTTAAAGGCTAATTTTTCAAAGTCTTCAGTAACCTTTTTCACGGTGAAGTGATATGAATAATCTAATTCGCCGTTATTGGTGTCAACAATTGGGGTTGTAAATTCATCACTAAAAATACGCGCAATGCGGTTTAAAAAGCGTAATGCCCCTTCTAGTCCAGTATTTGACCATGGTAAACTTGCTTCAAGCGGTCCCATGAACATTTCATATAACCGTAAAGCATCAACGCCGTATTTGGCAATAATATCATCAGGGTTAACGACATTTCCCCGTGATTTCGACATCTTCTCACCATTTTCACCAAGAATCATTCCTTGGTGGAATAGTTTTTTAAATGGTTCGGGCGTATTAACAACTTTATGGTCATATAAGAATTTATGCCAGAAACGGGCGTAAAGTAAATGCAAGACCGCATGTTCGGCCCCACCGATATAAAGATCAACTGGTAACCAGTGCTTAATGAGTTTAGGATCAGCAATTTCTTTATCATTTTTCGGGTCTAAATAACGAATATAATACCAGCAACTACCTGCCCATTGTGGCATCGTGTTTGTTTCACGTTTTACAGGTTTACCGTTATAGGTTGTATTAACCCAGTCCTTGGCTAAAGCAAGTGGTGACTCCCCGGTTCCACTTGGTTTATATTCTTCAAGCGGTGGCAAGGTCAGCGGTAGTTCTTCTACTTTTAAAGCGGTGAACTCATTATTTTCGCCAATAATAATCGGGATTGGTTCTCCCCAGTAACGTTGTCTTGAAAATAACCAGTCGCGAAGTTTATAGTTAGTTTGCACATAGCCTAATTCATTTTTGGTTAAGTATTCATTTAATACCTTTTTACTTTCGGCAATATTTAAGCCGTTGATCAGTGGGCTATTAATGTGTTTGGCGTCATCGACAAACGCTTCTTTACTAATATCACCTTCTAAGACTTGGATCATTGGTAATCCGTGTTTTTTCGCAAATTCATAGTCCCGTTGATCGTGGGCCGGAACCGCCATTACTGCCCCTTCACCATAACTTCCTAAGACGTAATCAGCAACATAAACTGGAATTTCTTTACCGTTTAATGGGTTAAGGGCATAAACTCCTAAGAAAACCCCGGTTTTATCTTTTGATAGTTCAGTCCGTTCTAAATCACTTTTCGTAGCTGCGGCTTTAATATAAGTTGCCCCGTAAAGCGTATCGACTCTTGTTGTAAAAACTTTAAACTCTTCATGAGAGTTAGCAATTTTAAACTTAATAATCGACCCTTCACTTTTCCCAATCCAGTTTTTTTGCATTTCCAAGGTTGAGGTTGGCCAATCAAGGCCGTCCAAATCAAACAGTAACCGATTGGCGTAAGCAGTAATTTTTAATAACCATTGTCGCATCGGCATCCGAATGACCGGGAAACCGCCTACTTCACTTTTGCCGTCAATTACTTCTTCATTAGCTAAAACTGTGCCAAGTGCCGGGCAAAAGTTCACAGGGATATTATCAACAAAGGCTAAATTGTCATTATCAAGTTTTGTGAAAATCCACTGGGTCCATTTATAATAACTTGGATCAGCGGTGGATATTTCTTTTTTAAAATCGTAACTAAAGCCCAGGGACTTTAATTGGCGCCGAAAGTTGGCGATGTTTTTATTTGTAAAAATCGCCGGGTGATTGTTTGTTTTAATGGCGTATTGTTCGGCCGGTAAGCCAAAGGCATCAAAGCCAATCGGATGTAAGACATTAAAGCCTTGCATTCTTTTAAACCGGGCAACAATGTCGGTCGCGGTATATCCTTCAACGTGTCCCACATGGAGTCCGTCACCGGAAGGATAGGGAAACATATCTAAAACATAATATTTAGGTTTAGAAAAATCATAGACATCGGTATAGAAAGTATCATTATCTTCCCAATACTTTTGCCATTTCTTTTCTGCTTCTTTAAAGTTATAAGCCATCTTTACCTCCAAAAATAAAAGGTGCTACCTAAGGGCGAAATTTCGCGGTACCACCTTATTTTATTACTTCATTTTCCTATTAATGCTAGGCACAGCGATAGGCGAAGGTGAGACGTAACTAGTTACTTATTCTTCGCTCGCAACAAAATTATAACATATTTGTTATTTAACGATACTTTTATAAAGCGCTAAATATTTTTTTGATGCTTCTGCCCAGTTATTTAACTTCTTCATTGCGTTGCGCCGCAGCTTTTTATAAACTGGTTGGTTTTGATATTGGAGTAAAGCGTAATTTGTTGTTAGTTTCATCCAATATTCATCATAATTATCAAAACTAAAGCCATCGGCGACATCACCGTTTGTGCCGTCATAACCAATGATCGTATCTTTTAAACCACCAGTTGCGCGGACAATTGGTAATGAGCCATAGCGTTGAGCAATCATTTGCCCAATACCACATGGTTCAAATAAACTAGGCATAAAGAAGAAATCACTGGCCGCATAAACGCGGTGCGCCAAACTATTATTGTATCCAATATAAATTGCCATTTGCGTTGGATATTTAGCACGTAACCGTTCTAGTTCTTGTTCGTAACCATATTCACCGCTGCCAACAACGACAACGGCCCCACCCGCACTAATTACTTCTTGAATGGCGGGGATAACTAAATCAAGACCTTTTTGCCAAGTTAAACGGGTCACCATCGCAAATAACGGAACTTTGGGATCAACACTTAAATTCAGTTCTTTAAATAGTTCGGCCTTATTAAGGGCTTTCGGCGATATTTTTTGCACATGATAATTATGGGGAATAAGTTTATCAGTTGCTGGATTAAATTCATCATAATCAATCCCGTTTAAAATACCGACAAAGTCTTGTTCCCGTAATTTTAAAATGCCGTCTAACCCTTTTGAACCTTCAGGACTTAATAATTCTTTGGCGTGGGTTGGACTTACGGTATTAATTTTATCGGCAAAAACAATTGCCGCTTTTAAAGCATTCACTTTATCGCGGTAACGAAGGGTCCCATCTTCAAAATATTCTTTACGAATATCATAAAAGTCCGGTAGTAAATCTGGATGGAATTCGCCTTGGAATGCCGGATTATGAATCGTCACGACAAATTTCATTTTACTAAAGAATTTAGTCCGGGCATTTTG
>CALAWM010000053.1 GCA_937895315.1 uncultured Caryophanales bacterium
TTAACGCTTGGTGGCACTGTTCCTTCACCACGTTACAGTCCATTATTTCACTTTGACTACCATCATGAAGTGTTAGGAGGTTACAAAATCTAATATGGCAAAGAAACCAATGAACAAAATGATTGTCTTACCATTATTCCTTGCGGTTGTTACTTTAACCGCCGCGGGAGTATTAACTGGGGTCCATTTATTAACCGCCCCCTTCGTTGAAAGAAATCAACTGAATAAACAATATGAAGGTTATAAAAGAATTCTCGAAATTGATAGTTTCGATACCGTCAAAGAACATACCTTAAGTGCCGAATTAAGTGGTGCTGGGGTAACCTTAAAACAAAGTTTCATGATTGGTGATCAAGAAATTGGCACCGTTTATGACGCAAATATTACCGGGTTTTCCAGTGATCTTATCTTCCAAGTTGGCTTTAAAGGTGATGTCTATGCTGGCTTTAACTTAATTTCAAGTAAAGAATCTCCAGGCTTTGGCGCCGATTACTTAGTAAATGTTGATGGCTGGATTAAAGGCGTCCCCGCGACCCAAGAAGTGCTAGTCGATAGTGCTGCTAACGCGGGAATCACCGTTACTTCAAGTGCCCTGAAAAATGTCTTATCACTCATTGCCGGTGATTATAATGGAGGGAGAGCATAATTATGAAAAAACGTAAAATCTTTCTAGATGGTATCTTCCAAAATAACGCCGCCTTTATGTTATTTCTTGGTATGTGTCCAACCTTAGCGACGACACGGAGCTTTATGAGTGCGCTTGGGATGGGAATTGCCGTTATTGCGACCATTATTCTAACAAACGTCGCCATCAGTGCGATTCGGAAATGGGTCCCTAATGAAATTAGAATTCCGGTTTTAATTGTCATTATCGCCTCAATCGTGACGATTATTGAAATGCTCATGCAAGCCTTTATGTTTGATTTAAGTCAAACGCTTGGCGTCTACTTATCATTAATCGTTGTTAACTGTATTATTCTTGGTCGGGCCGAAGCCTTTGCCATGAAAAATAATGTCTTTGATAGTTTCCTTGATGCTTTAGGAACCGGGATTGGGTTCTTAGGCGGATTAATTATTTTAAGTTTAGCCCGGGAATTTTTAGGAACAGGCGGTTTAGCCTTTACCTCACTTTTAACCGGAGAAGCGTTATGGAGTTTCCAAATTATTCCGAATAATTATGTAATTCCTTTATTTACTGATGCACCAGGGGCCTTTATTATGTTTGGCTTAATTGCCGCCCTTATTAATTTCATCGCTTTCAAAGTCGGCGAAAATAAAAAGAAAAAGGCGCTTAAAGCCGCCCAAGCCCTGAAAACGGAAGGAGCCATTTAATTATGACCTTTATCTTACTCGGCCTTAGTGCCATCTTAATCAATAACATTATTCTCACCCGTTTCTTAGGGATTTGTCCTTTACTTGGTGTCTCCAAGAAAAATAGTAGCGCAATCGGAATGGGACTTGCCGTCATCTTTGTCGTAACGATGAGCGCCATCTTAAGTTATTCGCTATTTATGTACGTCCTTGAACCTTTAGGCATTGGATACTTAAAACTAGTCTCCTTTATCTTAATTATTGCTTCATTCGTCCAATTCGTTGAAATGTTTTTAAAACGTTTCGTGCCAAGTCTCTATCAAAGTTTAGGAATTTATCTTCCGCTTATTACGACAAACTGTGTCGTTTTAGCGGTTAGCCTTGATGTGGTAGCCTATACTGGCGGTGTTCCTACTTATGACTTTTTAACAATGTTAATTTATAGTTTCTTTACTGCCGTTGGTTATGCTTTTATCTTAATCATCTTCAGTTACATTCAAGAACGGCTTATCAATGACAAAAATGCCCCCCGTAGTTTCAAAGGGAGCGCCGTTGCCTTAATTACCATTGGCTTATTAGTAATGGCCTTCATGGGCTTTAGAGGAATGATTTAATGCCGGAATATCTAAGAATCTTATTAGCGATTATCGTTTTTAGTATTTTAGTCGCCCTTTATATTGGCACCTATTTACTAAACAAACGAACAAAGAAACCCGCGGGCTGTGAAGATTTAACCGCGAGTTGCACAGGATGCGCCATAACGTCATGCGGCAATCATCCTGGTGAGGAGGAATAATTATGCAATATTTATGGGGAGTACTCATTTTACTAGCAATTGGTGGCGTAATTGGCTTACTTTTAGCGGTTGCCGACAAAGCCTTTAGTGTCAAAGAAGATGAAAGACTTGAACCTTTAACAAATCTTTTACCGGGCATCAACTGCGGTACATGCGGTTATCCTGGCTGTAAAGAAATGGCCCAAGGAATGCTTAAAGGAGAAGTAAAATTTGTTAGCCAATGTAAACCAAGTCGTCCTGATGCCCGGAAGAGCATTAAGGAATACTTAGATACCCATCCCGATGAAAGTGGCAATATAGTTAATATCCAACTATAAGCAAACATATTAATGAAGAGCCGTAAAGTTAAGTTAAATAAAACTGTTTTTGACACCTTTGTCTTTAGTTTTATTTTAATCTTCACAAGCGGCCTTTTTTTATTGATAAATAAAGCTTTTAAAACGAATGAAGACCTTTATGTTTACGCCTTTGTAAAAAATCGGTTGATTGATAAAAAAGCGTTAGATATCGATATGACAATGACCTACAATGAACCAGAATTTCTTGCCCCGATTACGTTAGAAATTAAAGATAGCAAGGTTCGGGTGGAAAAAGAAGAAAGTCCTTTAAATTACTGCAGTATTAAAGGTTTTACCGATCAAATCGCCGATCCGGTGATGTGTTTACCAAACTCCTTTTATTTCATTATCATGGGAGTAAGTTATAAGGAGGCACCAGTGCCCTATGTTCCATCGATTTAAAAAGCAAGAAAGGGAACCATTAAGTAAAAAAGAGATTACCAAAAAGTTAGTTAATCTTGCGGTTTTCTTGGCGCTTGGCGTTATTTTTAATATCGTGGAAAATTACATTGTCTTTATTCCCGCTTTACCTGGCGTTAAATTAGGACTTGCTAATTCAATTGGTCTTATTTTATTAGCGCTTTATGGTCCCTTAGAATTTTTTGGGATTGGTTTATTAAGAGTATTATTAAGCGGAACTTTTAGTGGTTTTGGGAGTAGTTTTCTTTTAAGTTTAAGTGGTTTTTTAATAAGTAGCGCCTTTGTCTTACTGGCGTATTTATTTAACAAACTATCACTATATGGCTATAGTCTTATAAGTGCCGTGACTCACGGTTTAGGGCAAGTGATCGTCATCGCCTGGATGTATGAAAATGCCTTAATGCTTAATTACGCCGGAATTATGATTTTAAGCGGTATTATTACCGGACTTTTAGTAGCGAGTGTCGCCAAAGTTGTCATTTTAAGGTTACGAATGTTTAAGATTGAGAGTAGTAATTATGAAATTAATTAAAGACATTTTAAATAAATTTACCCCCTTAGAAATTATCGTCTTAATGGTTTCAATTACGATTTCAACATTTCTCATTGTGCCGATTTTTACTGGGAATGAACAAAGTAATCATAACGTTGCCGGCGACGCTTTATTCCCAACCGAAAAAGTATATAGTATTGAAGGCGGTAAACCTGTCGATTTATTTGATACTACATTCTACGTATATTACGAAGAATCACGGACTGAAGAAAAAGCTGAAGTCGTTAATGTCCTTAATGAATATTTAGTGAAATATCATATTCTTTTTGACCGTCATCATGATTATTTTGCTGTGGATCCCGTTGATCCACTTTTTCCAACTGAAACTGAGAAAACGACCTTACCCCGTGTTCACAATTTAAAATACATTAATGACCATCAAGGCGAAGTAATTGAAATTGAAAAACCGTTATTTGATTTATTAAGTATTTCCAAAGAACATACCATCAATACGCCCATGAACGCCTTTAGTATGTTTATCGGTGGACTTTATGACTTTTGGAAACCGCACACGAATTACGCGGTCGTCCCCGGCGAAGAAGTCGAAGGACCGCCCGCCGTTGATCCCCTTGTCAATGAAACATCAAGACTTGAAGTTGAAAGACTCCAAAGTTATATCCCCCTTACCGCCACCGATATTGAAAACACCTTAAAACTTTGGGAAGAAAACAATAAATACTACGTTACTTTTAATGAATTTAATGGGAGTGGCCCCGATTTATCAATTTCCGTTGGCGCGGTCGCCAAAGGAATGATGACTGATGTTTTAAGTGAAGCATTACTGGCAAAAGGATTATCAAAAGGCTTTATTAATGGCGGGACGTCATCTTTTACTTTCTTAGAAAAAGGTTTTGGTGGCAAAGCCTATAACATTAACATGGCGAATATTGAATATCTTACTGAAGTCAATAAATCATATTCTTTCTCCCGTTTTGATAAATATCAAATGTCGACAAGTGGGATATACGCTGGATTTAGGTTTACCTACAATAATGAAATCGTCATTCGGTCGCATATTATTGATCCTTTAAGCGGTTATCCCGCTCAACAAAAACATCAAGCAGTGAATATTGCCTCAAATACTTTAAGTGGGCTGGAACTTGATTACTTAACAACAACCCTTTCGGTCCTTAGTGAAGAAGAAGGAATGAATTATTTAAGGGCAAATTACGCCAGTCATGACGTAAATATCGCCTTCATTGGTAAAGATGCCAGTGGATATTACGTCGCTCATACGAAAAATTATCCAGGTGGTAATGATGCCAAAATGACAGTCGTCTCACCATATAGAGAAATTTTTCTCGATTTCTTACAATAACGTTTGCAATTTAATAAGACTAGTCTTAATATATATCCAGAGAAAGAAAGAGGAGTTAAATATATGAAAAAATTAAACTTATTACTCGCAGTAGTCGGCAGTGCAGCATTATTAGCTGGCTGTGGACAAAAAGAAACAAAAGCCTACTTTGGTCAAGGTGCAGTCGCAGCGTACGCATTCACCCGTAGTGGCGATCTTCAAACCACAGTTGATAACGTCGCCGTTGTCACAGACTTAGAAGGTAAAATCACCCACTTACGGCTTGATACCCATCAAGTTACCGTCAAATTAGTTGATGGTCTCCACGTCACCCAAAAAGAATTAGCAGATGGTGATGTCAAATCAAAATGGGAATTATTAGATGAATATGGCATGGGCAGTGATACCGTCAAAGAATGGTATGTCCAAGCCGAAATGTTTGAAAACTGGACCGTTGGTAAAACCTTAGCCGATATTAAAGCCGGTGTTGGTAGTGATAACTACTTAACCGACAAAGCGACCATTGGTGTTACCATTCACGTTAATGGCTGGGTCGATGCCCTTGAACTCGCCCTTGCTAATAAAGTCGAATTCACTGGCGCAATCAAAGGTCTTGGCGTTGGTGCTGAAGTCCATACCGCCAAAAACCGGACATCCGGTGCGGTTGAAGGACATGATGTCTACGTTGCTGGTGCTGTCTTTGCCGAAGGTAAAAAAGTCTTAGCATCAAGAATTGATACATTCCAACCACGTTATGCTATCCAAGAAGCAACTGTTGATGTTCCAGCCAAGAGCATTATGGCAACCAATACCCAAAACGATGCTGCCAATAGCCGCATTAAAGGTAAACAAGAACTTAAAGAAGCTTACAACATGAAAGGCGCAAGCCCAATTGGTAAAGAATGGTATGAACAAGCCGCTGCCTTAGTCGCTTTATTACCAGGCAAAACCGTTAGTGAAGTACTCGGAACTGCTGATGTACTCGAAAATGGTGCCGACCTTGGCGTTACCATCAAAATTGGTGGCTACC
>CALAWM010000054.1 GCA_937895315.1 uncultured Caryophanales bacterium
CTTTAGTCCTTGTGGTAATTATCGGTATTATTCTTGGAGTCGCAGTTGGCTTTATCTCACTCCGGATTGAGGGAATGTATTTAGCAATCATTACTTTAGTCATCGGTGAATTATTAGTCGCTGCCTTCCGTCTATCCGCCTTATTCCCTTTAACCGGGAACTTTGAAGGCGTTAGTATACCGCGGAAGAGCATATTATTTGGCGCGATACCTTTAACAACCGAGAATATGTTTTTAGTCGTCGTTGTCTTCTTTGTCGCAATCATGGCTTTAGTCTATAACTTAACGAAGAGTCCAGTTGGTCGCGCAATGTTATCAATGAAAAATAGTGAAAGTGCTGCCCAAACAATGGGTGTCAATTTACTTAAATATCGGATCCTTGCCTTTGTCGTTGCCTCTATCTTAGCAATGGTGGCCGGGTTCTTATATATGTTTAACCAACGTTTTGCAATCTTAAGTGAATGGAACTTAAATATGTCGCTTAACGTTTTAGCAGCGGTCGTCATTGGCGGAACCGCTTCTATTTGGGGTATTGTGGGTGGCGGATTCTTAATCTTTGGTATTAATGCTTTCTTAAAGAATATTGATCTATTTGTTAAGTATCCAAGTTTAACACTCATCTTCAATGGTCTCTTAATGATTTTAGTCGTCTTATTTTATCCTGGTGGGTTAAGTCAACTTTACTTTAAAACAAAGTATCGGGTGACAGTGTTTTTAAAAGCCCGCAAGGCGAAGAAAAATGAAGTGAAGGAGGAAGCAAAATGAAACTAGTGAAACAAAATACGCATGTTGAACTTCCTACTTTAGAAAAAGATGTTGTCCTTAGCATTCGGAACCTGACCATGAAGTTTGGTGGATTAACGGCCGTTAACGACTTATCAATTGACGTGAAAAAAGGTGAAATCTTTGGTCTTATTGGTCCAAATGGCGCAGGTAAAACAACTGTCTTTAACTGCATTACCCAGTTTTATAAACCAACGAGCGGTGATGTTTTCTTTCAAGAAGAAGAAGGAAAAGTTATCCATCTCAATAAAGTAAGAGTTAGTGACGTGATAAAGCACGGCATAATCCGTACTTTCCAAAACGTTGAACTTGTGTGGGAATTAACCGTCCTTGAAAACTTATTAGTGACACATACAACGCATCATAAAGCCATTATTACGGGATCAATCTTACGTTTACCTCATACCCGTAAAGAAGAAGCGCTGGTGCGGGAAAAAGCCTTAAACATCTTAGCCTTCTTAGGTTTATATCATTATAAGGATATTAGTCCCTATGGGTTACCTTATGGGATTTTAAAGAAAATCGAATTAGCTCGGACTTTAATGGTTGATCCAAAACTTATTATTCTTGATGAACCTACCGCTGGGCTAAATGATAGTGAAACGGCCGAACTAGCCAAAACCAT
>CALAWM010000055.1 GCA_937895315.1 uncultured Caryophanales bacterium
CCCGAAAGAAGAACGGATTAAACGGAAATATTTAAACTATAAATTACCGGATATCAATTTATTAAGTGATCCGGTCGAAAGTGGCCAAGAAGTTGAAAATGAAAAAGACGCCAAAGACTTTAGTGAACGGATTAATGTTTTCTTCCGTGACTTTAATATTGACGCTAATGTTGCTTCCTATACGATTGGATCAACCTTTACTCGGTATGAAATTAGTCTTGGACCAACCGAAACGATTAACTCCATTAAAAACTTAATGAATGATATTTCTTTAAGACTTAACGGCGCCTCAATTCGCTTTGAACCAATTATTCCTGGGAAAGCATTAAGTGGGATTGAAGTTGCCAATAAGCACCGTACCATCGTTAATTTTAAAGAATCAATCTTACGTATTGCCCAAGAAAAGAAGAAAAAATACTATATCCCGATGGGGAAAGATGTCGCCGGTAATATTATCTTTTCACCCTTTGGCGATTTCCCGCACCTCTTAGTGGCCGGGGCGACTGGAAGTGGGAAGAGTGTTTTTATTCACACCGTTTTAACTTCCTTAATTATGTTCCATACTCCCAATGAATTACGACTCCTTTTAATTGACCCGAAACGGGTTGAATTAGCCCAATATAACAATATTCCCCATTTATTAGCTCCAATTGTTAAAGAACCAAGTGAAGCAAAAGTTGCCCTTGATCGGCTCATTGATGAAATGGAACGCCGTTACAAATTATTTGAAACGACAAGTGTTAGTAAATTTAGTGAATATAACGAAGTTATTGAAGAATTAGGTGGCGAGCAAATACCTTTAATCATTGCGATTGTTGATGAATTTGCCGACCTTTTTGAAAGCGAAAAAGAAGTATCTACTAGTGTTTTACGGCTTGTGCAAAAATCACGGGCGGCTGGTATTCACCTCTTAATTGCTACTCAACGGCCAAGTGTCCAAGTTATCACTGGGAATATTAAAGCCAATATTCCAAGCCGGGTCGCCTTTATGACCGCGAGCGTTACCGACTCAATGACGATTTTAGGACAAGGTGGCGCCGAATTACTATTAGGATATGGTGATATGTTAGTTGATAGTATTACCGTGGGACGTGGCTTTGTCCGGGTCCAAGCCCCCTTTATTCCGGTTAAAGAAGTATTACGAATTACCAATTATTTGCGGAATACTTATGAAACAGATTTCCATCCTGATTTCACTGATTTAAAAGAAAAGGTTAATGTATTTGGAAATGGTCCAGCGGCGGATGATGAATTATATCCAAGTGTCGTGGCCTTTGTTGAAACCCAAGATACAATTTCCATTAGTCGCTTACAGCAACAGTTTGGCTTAGGCTGGCCTCGCGCCCGCGGATTATATGATTTATTAGTGCAAAATGGAGTTGTTGCCCCTCCTGATGAAGCCAATAGTGCTAAAGGAGCGGTTGTTATTATTAATCGAAAGTAGAGGAGGACGAATATGGCAGTTGGTATTGATATTGTCTACATTCCCCGCTTTGTCGGAAAAGAAAAACTGGCGGCGCGTATTTTATCGCCAAATGAGTTAGAAATTTATAAGAATCGCCCGAATAAGGAAGAGTTTTTAGCCGGACGTTTTGCTGCAAAAGAAGCTTTCTTGAAAGCGATTGTTGAAGGAATTGGCCGGATTGCCTTCACGAAAATTGATATTGTATATCAACGTGATGGTCGTCCCGAAATTCATTACGGGGGCAAAATATACCCTGTATCAATTAGTCACGATGGCGATTACGCCGTGGCAATTGTCGAGATTAAGGAGTAAGAATATTTATGGCATTTGGTCAATTTAGTGCGCATCTTATTAGCCCGCGCGTCATTCGGGTTGTCTTATATAGTGATAAATATCATTATGAACAAACAAAAGTCACCATTTATGATGACTTTGATAAACTAGTTCCTTTTAGCACCAAGACAAAAACTCAGCAATATAAGGTCACAACTTATGAATTAACGTTAGAGCAACCCTTTGTCCTTGGCCAAAACTATAAAATATATTTACAAAACTTTGGTCAAGTGCCGCTTAATGTTAGTGAAGCGACGACTTTTCCAAACTTTGATGAAGACTATTTATATCATGGGGAATTAGGTCCGCAATACACAAAAGAAGCGACCACTTTTAAAATATGGGCGCCCTTAGCCAGTCGGGTCATTATAAAATATTACTTACCCAACAATAAAAACTTTTTATATCGTAAACTTAAACGCGGTGAACGCGGTGTTTATGAATATACGCTTGAAGGTGATCTTGATGGCTTACGTTACACTTATTTAGTGCTTAATAATGGGCTTGAAGAAGAAGTAACCGATCCTTACGCCAAAAGCAGTGGACCAAACGGGCAATATAGTTATGTCATTAATCCTGAACGTTTAAAGATGGAAATGAATGATAAGTGCTTACCACCCTTTAATAGTCCTACCGAAGCAATCATATATGAAACAAGTGTCCGTGACCAAACAGTCGACGAACGGACTGATATTGAATATCGGGCAACATTTGCTGGGATGATTGAAGAAGGCCGCAAAGTGAAAGATCTTTACCCGGCTGGCTTTGATTATTTAAAAGATTTAGGTATTACCCACCTCCAATTAATGCCAGTCTATGACTTTAAAACCGTTGATGAAACAAAGAAATGGCAAAGTTATAACTGGGGTTATGATCCGCAACAATATTTTGTGCTTGAAGGAAGTTATGCCCGCGACGCAAATGATCCATATAATCGTATTATTGACTTTAAAAAGATGGTTGCCCGTTACCATGAAGTTGGTATTCGGATTGTGCTTGATGTCGTTTTCAATCACGTTTATGAGCACGAAACAAGTGTCTTTGAAAAGATTGTTCCAAATTATTATTTCCGGAAGACAAGTGAAGGGGTTATAAGTAATGGGAGCGGTGTCGGTAATGACTTTGCCAGTGAAAGACCGATGGTGCGCCGTTTAATTGTCGATGCTTGTGTTTATTACGCTAAAGAATTAGGAGTCGATGGCTTCCGTTTTGACTTAATGGGGCTTATTGACATTGATACAATGGATGAAGTTGTCGCTAAAATGAAAGAAATTAAACAAGACTTTATGGTTTATGGCGAAGGCTGGGAAATGGCCACCACCGTCCGTAAAGATCAACTCGCCCATCACGGAAATGCCTTTAAAACGAAAGAATTAGGCTTTTTCAATGATGCTTTCCGCGAAATTAATAAAGGGGCAAGTTTCCCTGAACACCTTCATGAACGTGGTTATCTTTTAGGAGCCACTAATTATCGGGATGGCTTTTATTTTGCCTATGCCGGCAGTGTCTTAAATACTACATTCACTCCACGATATCTTGATGCTTCACAAAGTATCAATTACGTTGAATGTCATGATAACGGAGTCATTATTGATAAAATGGCGGTCAGTAATCCCCAAGAAAGTATTGATACCCACCTTACAAGATTAATGAGTTTGAATACGATTGTGATGTTAGCCTTTGGTGTTCCCTTTTTCCACCGTGGTCAAGAAATTGGCGTATCCAAATATGGTGATCAAAATTCCTATAAAAGTAGTGATAAAATTAACCAATTCCCCTATACTTTAGCCTATAAAAGAAGTTATATGGTCGAATACTTTAAAGCCTTAACGGCGTTACGGAAGGAATGCGTTTTCCTTCATGAAAAAGACCCGAAAAAGATTAAAGCCATGGTTACTTTTAATAGTTTACCAAATGGGGCAAGTGAAATTATTTATAACCCAGAATTTGACTTATCACCCTATACCGATTTTCATGTTTTTGTAAATCCCAATAGTGAACCGATGTTTGTCGATTTAAAGAAACCTTTAAAGATGATTTTAAATCGCGCGGGTTATATTGCCGGACGCCATAACGAGTACATTGAACGTACGATGGTCGCTCCCTATAGTGTAATTGTGCTAGGATTAAGAAGTGGAGATCTTGGCCCAAAATAAATAGAAAGGAGACGACATTTCATGCTAACTGCTGTTTTTATCATGGGAAAGCTTGGCGAAATTGAAAGTGATTATCGCTATATTTACGTGGAAAAAGTTCCTGAACCAGATTATGATGAAAAAAGTCCCCTATTTGACAAATTCAAAGTCAAAATGTGGTCATATCTTCCTGGTATTCTTCATAAGATGAAGGATGGAACAATGGTCACCATCAAAGGCCGCCTTGAAGAACAAGATGGTGAAACCTTTGTGATTGCTGAGTTAATAAGAGGAGTGTAAAAATGTTTAAATACTTTATTTGGGTTTTTAAAGCCGGGATCCCGATTGTGTGGAATTATTTTACCTGGATGCGCCGCTACGCAAAACACCCCGAACGTTATTCGCGAGAAGAACGCTTTGCCCGCGCGCAAAAATTTACCCGTAAAGTGTTAAAACGCCTCAAAGTCGATGTTGAAATTCGTAATATGCCGGTATTATCAAAAGAGAAGGTTTATTATTTTGTTGGTAATCATACGTCACTGATGGATGCATTAGTTACCCTTGCCTATATGCCACTTCCCGTTCATTATGTTTCCAAAGTCGAAAATGAAAAAATCCCCTTTGTCGGGACGATGTTTAAAGTCGTCGGCGGAGTGCTTATTGAACGCGATAATTTAAAGCAAGAAATCAAAGCAATGCAGACGACAAGAGAATCTTTAGGAAAAGGAGAAACTAGTTGGATTTTATTCCCGGAAGGTACTAGAAATAAAGATTATCATGCCCCCCTATTAGAGTATAAAGCCGGTGCCTTTAAAGCCCCTTTACAAACTAATACGGAAATTGTCCCCTTTGTGTTATGGGGTAATCAGTTGATTTTGCCAAAGAAAACCCGGGCAAAGCGCTATAAAGTTATTATGGAATACTTGCCTCCAGTAGATCCGTCTGGTACAACGCAAGAAATTGCCAGTAATATCCAAAGTGCGAGCCAAGAAGTGGCCAATCGCTTAAAAGAGGAATACTTCCAAACCCAAAAACTTAATAAGTATGGCCGCTTAATGATTGATCCGGCATTAATTACGAAAAAAGAAGATTAGCTTAGAGGGGTAAGCGTAAAACTTACCCTTTTTTAATACATTTCATATATTTTATGGTAATATTTTTACCTATGGTAAAATATATCTAATAGAGGAGACTTTAACTATGCGCATGTATGATATTATTTGTAAAAAAAGAGATGGTTTTTCGCTTACTAGTCAAGAAATTCAGTTTTTTATTGATGGCGTAACGAATAAAACAATTCCGGATTACCAAACAAGTAGTCTTTTAATGGCCATTGTTTTAAAAGGAATGAACAAAGAAGAAACAGCAGCTTTAACTTTGGCGATGATGAAAAGTGGCGACATTATTGATTTAAGCCAAATTGAAGGGATTAAGGTTGATAAACATAGCACCGGGGGTGTGGGTGATAAAACAAGTTTAGTTTTAGGACCATTAGTTGCCAGTTTTGGCGTCAAAGTCGCCAAGATGAGCGGACGTGGTCTTGGTCATACCGGTGGCACCCTTGATAAACTTGAAGCAATTCCCGGAACAAAGATTGAAATTGAACGGGACGCTTTTATTAAACAAGTTAATGAAATTGGCTGTGCCATCATTGGCCAAAGTGGACATTTAGGGCCCGCCGATAAGAAATTATATGCATTACGCGATGTAACTGGGACTGTTGAATCAATTCCTTTAATCGCTAGTAGTATTATGTCGAAAAAACTTGCCAGTGGCAGCGATACGATTTTACTTGATGTTAAGTTTGGAAGTGGCGCCTTTATGAAGACGCTTGAAGATGCCAAAAAACTTGCTGAAGCCATGGTCGCAATTGGTAAAAGTCTAAAACGCGATACGCGAGCAATCTTAACCGATATGGATCAACCGCTTGGTTTAGCCGTTGGTAATGCGCTTGAAGTTAAAGAAGCAATTGCCACTTTAAAAGGCGAAGGACCAAGTGATTTAACGACCCTTTGTTTAGAAGCAAGTGCGATTATGCTTGAACAAGCGGGCGTTGTTAAAAATGCCAAAGATGCTTATCCGGCGTTAGAAGCCAAAATTAAAAGTGGGGAAGCGCTCCTTAAACTTGTCGAAATGATCAAAGCGCAAGGTGGCGACGAAACTTATATTACAAATCCGGAAAAATTTGTAAAAAGTGCCCATGTCTTTGAAGTTTTAGCGACGAGTGCTGGATACGTGCAACATATTGATAGTTTAGCAATCGGGATTGCCAGTATGAAACTAGGTGGTGGCCGCGAAACTTATGAAGATGTTATTGATATGTCCGCCGGCATTGTCTTAAATAAAAAAGTAGGAGATCAAGTGCAAATTGGTGATCGGTTAGCCCTTGTTTATACTAATAAAAGTGATGACGTGTCCCGTCCTATTTTAGTGGATGTTCATGATGCCTTTACTTATAGTAAGACAAAGTTTGAAGTTAAACCAATTATTCACGCATACATTAAATAATGAAAATTGTTGCCCAAATCGTTAAAGACGCCAAACTTTATATTGATGATTCGCTCTATAGTGAAATTCCATATGGGCTTTTATTACTAGTGTCTTTTAAAGTGGGTGACACGAAAGAAGATGCGCTCTTAATGGCGGATAAAGTGTTAAAAATGCGTATCTTTCCCGATGAATCGCAAAAAACAAACTTAAATATTTCCGATATTAATGGGGAAATCTTAAGTGTTAGTCAATTTACCATCTATGGTGAATTTAAAGGACGACGACCTTCCTTCACAAATGTGCTTCCTGGGGCGCAAAGCAAGGAACTTTATGATATATTTAACAAGGCCTTAAATGAGGTTATTACGGTAAAAACCGGCGTTTTTGGGGCAATGATGAATATTAGTTTCACCAATGTTGGTCCTGTAACGTATATTTTGGAAGAAAATGCATAACGATAAAAGTAAGATTAAAGTAATGGTTGGCTTAAGTGGCGGCGTTGATAGTGCGGTCGCGCTTTACCTATTAAAAAAAGAAGGATACGACGTCCATGCGGGTTTTATGCGCAACTGGGACGCCATCGCCAACAATGATATAAGTGGTAATCCCACCCTTTTAGATCCGGCATGTCCGCAAGAAGTCGATTATGATGATGCCGTTAAAGTGGCCGCTGAGCTTGGCGTAACTTTACATCGGGTTGATTTTATTAAGGAATATTGGGATGATGTTTTCATGTACTTTTTAAAAGAATATCAAGCCGGAAGAACTCCAAATCCTGATATTTTCTGTAATAAATATATAAAGTTTGATGCTTTCTTAAAATGGGCAGAAAAACTTGGTTTTGGTTACATTGCCACCGGCCATTATGCCAAAAAAGTAGTAAAAGACGGCATTTCTTATATGCTTAAAAGTAAAGATAGTGATAAAGATCAAACATACTTCCTTAGTCAATTATCAAGTGATCAATTAAGTAAAACGTTATTTCCACTGGGGGACGTCACGAAAAGTGAAGTTCGAGACATTGCCCAAAAATTAAACTTAACTCCGGCCTTAAAAAAAGATAG
>CALAWM010000056.1 GCA_937895315.1 uncultured Caryophanales bacterium
AAGATTTAAATGATTACCCGCGCCTGAAAGCTATTCATCTTTTAAGTACTGGCTATGATGAACTAGATTTAGAAGCATTAAAAAGTCGAAAAATTCGCTTATTTAACGCTAAAGCCACAAGTAGTGTCGCCATTGCTGAATTAGTCATAGGGCAAATTTTAAATATGAACTATAACTTAACGGTATATCATAAACTTCAAGATCAAAAAATATGGCGCCGTTATTTTACGAGTATTGAACTTCATGACTCTAAAGCCTTAATCCTTGGCGCCGGTGCCATTGGCCAAGCCATCGCAAAAAGACTAAAAGCATTAGGGGTTACCCTTACCGGTTATCGGCGGCGGGATATTAAGACTCCACACTTTAGTGAAGTATATACGGATATAAGCATGGTGAAAAAGATTGTCGGAAACTTCGATTATGTCATCGTTGCCCTTCCGCTTTCCAAAGAAACAAAAGACTTAATTGACTATTCTTGGTTTAAGAAAATGTCTCCTCACGCATTATTTATTAATATCGCGCGTGGTGAAATAATTGTGGAAGACGATTTAACAAAGGCCTTGGATGAAAAATTAATCCGTGGCGCCATTCTTGATGTTACGCGGAAAGAGCCTTTACCAATTGATTCGCCCCTTTGGGACCAACCTAATGTCCGCCTTACCCCTCATGTTTCTTTTTATAGCAACCGCTTCTTAGATAATATCTTAAAACTATTAATTACTAATCTTGAAAATTACAAGAATAATTTACCGTTAGAAACGGAGATAAAATTATGAAAATCGCCACCAAAAGATTATTGTTACGACCATTTAGCCTTGATGATATTGATGATGTCCATGCTTATTCTAGTAATTTAAATGTAACAAAATACATGGAATGGGGACCAAACACTTATGAAGACACCAAAACTTTTGTAAAAAGTGTCGTTCGTAATCACCCTAATCCGGCGCGTCTTAATCATGATTTTATTGTTTCTTTAAAAGACGGCAAAGTTATAGGTGCTTGTTCAGTTAATTTCCAAGAACTTGATAAAGCTCCAAGTCTTGGGTGGGTATATCATGAAGACTTCTGGGGACAAGGATATGGAACTGAAGTCGGTTATGCCCTACTTTCTTATGCCTTCAAAACCTTGAAACTACGAAAAGTATACGCAACATGCGATAAAGAAAATATCGGTAGTAAAAGGATTATGGAAAAAATAGGGATGCGTTTTGTGGAAGAAAAAGAATGCAGTAGTAAGAAAATGGGATCACGCATTGAACTCCGTTACGAGTTGATGGCCTTAGAATATAATCTAAATAACCATAAAACATTTATATGAAACTAAAAATATATAGCGTTTTTGCACTACTTTCGACCCTACTTCTTACAAAAGGACCTTCTTTTACCATAAGTTATACCGATGATGATCCTTTTGTCGTTAATCTTACAAAACCTTCTTTAAAAGTAGTTCAATTCGCTGATCTTCATCTTACATATGGTTTTGATAAACTTGATAAATTAACCTATAAATTAATAAACGACATTGTTAAGGAAACAACCCCTGATTTAGTCGTCTTTACCGGCGATCAAACGTTATCAATTACCGCCCCCAGTCGTTATAAAGAGTTAACAAGTTTTATGGAATCACTTAATACCCCATGGACCTTTATCTTTGGTAATCACGACAATGATTTCCATTCTTTTGATAGAGTACTTGGCGCGGTATCTAAGGTCGACACTAAAAACTTAATGTTTAAGGTGGGACCCGCATTAAATGATGGGGGATACGGAAACTTCAGTATTAATTATTATTATGACGGTCTTCCTTTTTATAACCTTTATTTTTTAGATTCAAAAACCGAACAAAAAACCTTTAAACCAACTGGCGTTTCGAAATACACCCACTTCAGCGCTGACCAAGTTAATTGGTTTAGAAGTAAAGTAAACGCTGACAAAATAAATAACGTAAAATCAACAATTTACACCCATATTCCCCTTGTTCAATATTTAAATGCCCTTGAAGAAAGTGAAAAACCCAATGTTTCTGGTTTCCAAGGGGAAGGCGTTTATCCCCAAAACATTGATAGCGGCTTTTTCCAAACGATGGTTGATAGCGGGGTAAGTGAAGCAATGTTTGTCGGTCATGACCATATGAATAGTTTTGTTTACACTCACCAAGGCATTAAATTAGGTTACGGCCGGATTAGTGGCTATAACGCATATGGCACCATCATGCGGGGCGCAAGAGTCGTGGAAATTGATAACACCAAAACGCTTAATACATACATCATCTTAGAGGATTTAAGTTATGAAAGTTAAATCACTTATTCTGCTTTTCCTTAATGCTTTTATTCTTTTTGTCATTACTTTTATTTTATGGCGGAGTTTCTTTTCGCTAATATTTTTTATTATTCCCTTTATCTATATCTTAATAAGTGTGAGGAAAAAACATGCTTGATGGTTTAGTGTTTATTTTTCAATTTTCGTTTTACTTAATCCTTTTCGGATTTCTCCCTTTAATGCTTTTAATCCGCATTTTGAGTGTTTTAAATAGCAAAAACCCGGTATGGCACCGGGTTCTCGTTGTCCTTGATATCACTTCACTTAGTTACTTCATCTTAAATGATGCCGTCACTAAGTATCAGAAACTTTATAATATTTTACTTTATGTTTTTTGTGGGTTAAGTGTTCTTACATTGCTTTACGGCTTACATATGTACATTTAACCACTTCCGTAAATCATGCATTACGCTGTGGGTTAAGCCATGACCATTATTGTGACGTGATATGACTAAGTCATAACTTTCGTCTAAAGCATTGGTTAGAATCTTTTGACGATTAACGGGTAAATATGGATCATTGTCGCTGACACTGGTAAATACTTTAAAGTCTTTATTGATAGGGAATTTTATATCAACTTTTAATAGTCCTGGTTGTAATAATACTGCGCCGCTAAAAAGATTGGTGTCTTCAAGGAGTAATGCTTCAATCATTGATGCCCCGTTAGAATAACCAAGTAACACAAGCGTTCTTAGTTTATACTTCTTCTTTGCTTCTTTTAAGAAGTTAGCGATATAGGTTGCTTCTTCTTTAACATTTTCAAGGTCAAAGTTATGCATATCAAAGCGCCGGAAGAAACGAAGCATTCCCCCTTCATTAATGCGCCCTCTTAAACTTAAAATGTTATATTTTTGACTAAGATCGTGGGCAAGGGGGACAAGATCATGTTCATCGCCCCCGGTGCCGTGCAGTAAGACTAGGGTTATTTCACTTTTGTTATTTTCGTAATAATGGATCATATTATTCTCCTTTATTTAGTTTCTTTAATAGTTCGCGTAAAGTCTTTTCTTCATCTTTCGAAAGACTATTACCGATGGAATTAATGTAGGCATAATGTTTTGGGGCAATTTCTTTAATCAAAGTTTCGCCTTCATTCGTTAGACTTACGTAAATAATACGTTTATCATCCGTACAACGTTTTTGCATAATTTTTCCGTCTTTGACTAATTTGCTAATAGTATAAGAGACCGTGCTATTATTCACTAATACTTTTTCTAATAGTTCATTTACTTTTAAAGGTCCTTTTTGGTATAAAGCCTCTAAGACCCCAAACTCGGTAAGATTTAAGTTATAGTTTAAAACATCACTTCGCAATAAATCGGTGTAGTTCTTGCTCGTTTTTAAAAGCGCGCTAATCGTTTTTGGTTCCATTTAAGAAATCCCAACCTTCTTTTTTATTATCGCGGTAAAGCGTAGTGTCAAGGGGAATAATGACTTTTTCAATCGTTTCGCGTTTATGCCGTAAGTGGGGTGGTAACGCAAGTTTTTCCCCTAAAACTTCATAACTTTCTTCATCATCAATAAAGCCTGGTCCGTCTGTCGCTAATTCGAATAAGATATTTGGATAAAGTCTCGTGTATAGCGATTTGAAATAGAATCTTTCGACAAACCCACTATGTGGGGCTAAAGCATGGTTAAATTCGGGAACCCAAGACATTAAGTGATCTTTATCGGTTGTCCGAAACGCCACGTGGTGGACAGCGCCATATCCTTGCCGCGCAATATCGCCGTGTTCTTGAACTTCAACGATGACCATTGCGCCGTTTCCGCCTTCACCCATTAAATAGGTCGTGTAAATTCCTTCACTTTCCCCTTTACGCATTCTTAAGACATTAACAAGCGCTTTTTCCATCCGCTTTGGATCATTGACAGTGAACCATACTGGTCCTAAACCGGTAATGGCGTATTCATTTGGGACTGGGCCTTTAAGCCATGGCTCACCACTTTTAACCCCTTCATTATTTTGGTCACTAACAAGGGCGTAACGGGCGCCATCAAAGTCATAGAAAAAGACCATCTTTCTACCAAATAAAGTAATGGTGTCTTCAAACTTGACATCATAATATTTAAAGCGGGTTTTGTAATATTCTAAAGCTTCATCATTTGGTACCCGGAAACCTGTTCGACTAATTTCATTGGTCCCAAAGCGGGCTTTACCAATACCTTTAAAATCAAAGAATGTAATGTCAGTCCCAGCATTACCTTTGTCATCGGCAAAGAATAAGTGATAAGTAAAGATATCATCTTGGTTAACCGTTTTTTTCACTAAGCGCAGGCTTAGCACTTTCGTAAAGAATTCATAGTTTCGTTTGGCGTCTGACGTGATCGCAGTCACGTGGTGTATTCCTAATAGTTGTTTCATAATTATTTCCTCCATGAACAATTATAGTTCGAAATCGAAATAATTACTAAACATTTGCTTAAAAAATTTATAAAAATAAAAAATGAAGGATAGCAAGTCGTTTTTCCTTCATTTTATGATGTTATTAAAATAAATTAAATATTGGATAATATGCTTTGTAATTCACTTAAAGACTTAATATTTACTTCAGGATAGTCTGTTTGTGGAATAGGATCTACAAAATCATAGTAGCCTGGTCCGTATTGACTTCCACGCATCCCAGACACATATTCGTTCCCGGCACTCATCCAACCAAAAGGTTTTCCCCACCCACCTTCATAATTTAAATATTCTACAAAATCGTTATAGTGGTTGAAGGTTAGAAAAACATGACGATGTTCGACGGGGATATATTTTGCTCCTCTTTCTTCAAGATAAGTTCTGGCACTATAGACAAAACGGACTGTTCCGCGGGTTATTCGATTTCCATCATTATAAGGCACATTGCTTTGTACCCCGTAACCCCATGGCGTCATCGTGTAACCAAAATCCAATTCATAATAGTCATACATATCAGGGCCCCTCTCCCCACCATTATCAGTGTGGGGGAGTGATGGTTCATAAAGATATTCGGTTACATCGCTACTATAATAAGCATCATTAACCCTCCCATATTCGCCCCATGTATCAATAATTGATGACTGGGCACTCCCTGATTTACTGGAAGAGTAGTTGGCAGGACCTTGACCAAAAGCAAAAAGATAAGCCGCTACGTCTTCAAGCGCGACGTACCCTGCCCCAAAATATATTTTTTTCACTTTGCCTTCGAGATTATTAATCGTATAAGACTTAAAGTCGCCGTTGGTGTGATATTCATAGACCCCTTCATTAATCCGATACTGATTGAGGGCGCGATATGAGCGATTTGGCAAATGATTTAAAGGATAACTCACATCAAGGGGAGTATCTTTTATATCACCCGAAATCAATTTAGCGGAAGTCCGAAACATTGCATCTTCATATGAAGTTGCCCGGTTATAGTTTGAATTATAGAAAATGTTTCTTTCCTCAGGGGTATCAATATTAATATATGGATTACTTTCTGGAATTTCTAAGGGGATGTTATATCCTTTGGGATCATAATAAAACTCTCGATCAAAATAATCATCAATATATGTTTCGTCGACAGGTTCTGATGTTGATTCACTTAATTCTTCTTCATTACTTGTCACAGAATCACTTGAGTTAAGAGAAACTTCTTCACTGGAGGAAGGAATTGATGTTGATGGCGTTGGTTTACGGCACCCACTTAGAAGGACAAGCAAAAAGGAAAGAACAAGAAATTTTGTATTTAAATATTTATTTTTCATTTCTTTCTCCTTTTTGGTTAGTGTCTTATATTACTCTTTATTTAAATATAAATAAACTAATACGTTAATTCATAGCCGAGAATAAGGCCATGTTGTTATAATTAATCTATGAATTGGTTCAAAAGAAATATTCGTTACTTTATTTTATCGCTCTATTTGCTTACGAATGGGGTAATTATTGCTGAATCGTCTTTAAGTGGCGGTCCATCCGGCGCAAGATCTAGTTTTATTTCCTTAATATTAAGTGTCTTTATTAATAATACGGTCGCCCCGGTTGAGCATACCTTTATTAATGTTGAATCACTAACTTTAAAAGACCGTGACGAGAATAATATTGAGGAAGGAATGATCTATTACATTCCTGTTGGCGTGACAAGACGTTTAATTCCAGAAGTTTTACCGGAAAATGCCACCGATAAAAATGTAACATGGTCGACTAGTAACAAGGATGTTTTAGAAGTATATCCCGGCGGTCTGCTCGAAGCACGCAGTGTTGGTGAGAATGTTTTAGTGAAAGTTACTCCTTCTAACCATGCAAAAACGGTGTCTTTTTACGTAAATGTCCATGAAAGACTGGATCCTCCTACTTTTAGTGCTACTTTAACAAAAGATGTAATTGATCAAGGAACAACCAGTAAACTTGTAATTAGTGCCGATGAACGAGAATATGATATTAATAAATTAACGTATTTTACCAATGACCCCGGCGTTGCAACCATAAATGAATATGGGGTTATTAAAGGCACTGGCGTTGGCGAAACTGAAGTGGGGGTTGTTGGTCATCCGGAAACTTATACTATTAAAGTAAATGCCCCGCTTACTCCGATTATTTATCCAACCGCCATCAATCTTGATATCGCAAGTGCTTCTTATGTCTATGATAAAATCCCCTTAAATTATACTTTTGATACCCCAGATGTTACTGATCAAAGCCTTACTTTTGTTAGTTCAAACGATACCATTGCCCGCGTGATTGAGGAAGCCAATAAATACTTTATCTATGGATATAAAATTGATGGTGAAGTAACGATTACGGCCTACTTAAACACCGATTTTAGTGTCTTTGCTACTCATACAATGACCATTAATAACGTCATACCCTCAACCATGACTTTAAGCGCCAATAAGTTAGAAACAGGGGTAGGTAGTCAAATTACTTTAACACCTACTTTAAGTCATGACATCCCCGCTAAAGATTATTTAAATGTTACTAATAGCCGGGTAAATTATGTTTCAAGTGATGAAAGTATTGCAAAAGTCACCCCTCGTGATTTAAGTGCGCAGGTTATTGGATTAAAAACTGGAACCGTGACAATTACGGCAACAAGTGAAGCAAACCCTTCTTTAAGTGCCACCATTACCTTAAAGATCATTCCCACCCCATTTATTAATGATCAAAACTTTGATGATTTTAACGCTCTAGTCCGCAAGGGATTAGGACATTATACTTTCTTCTTTATTAGTGGGATTTTTGGTTTTTTAACGTTCTACTTCTTCACTAAAGAAAAAAGAATGCAAAAAACATTACTCTTTTCATTACTTGCCGGTTTAGTGTTAGCAAGTCTAAGTGAATTTATTCAGTTGTATGTCCCTTTAAGAGCCGGAAGTATAATTGACGTTCTCATTAACGTCAGCGGCTACTTAACGGCAACATTACTTTTAACTTTAATTGTCTATTTAATAAATAAGAAAAAGATAAAAAAAGATGCGCGAGATTAATCGCGCATTTTCTTTAATAAGTTTTCAATATGCGGTGCGACATCATCATCGAGCAAATCATTTAAAAAGTCATAAATTGATTCATTAACTTGTTCAATGCTCGCGGCGTTGAAGTCTTGTTCAATCGTTAAGAAGGGGTATTTTCCCTCTTCATTTAAGATTGCTTTCCCGTAGAGTAATTTATTGTTTAATTTATTTAAAACATTAAATACTTCATCATCAACATTAATTTCCCCAACTAAAAGCCGGAGACTAATTTGCATAAAATTACTTTTTTTATAATCACCAAGGGCAATTTGAAAGTAGAAAGCATCATTAAAGTAAGAAATAACAACCGGGATACCAAATGTTATGCCATTCGTCTTGGCGTTAATTTCAAGTGGAGGTTGAAAAACAAAATCATTATCGACACTGATGGTCTTTAAGGTGTGACTTATTTCTCTTTCTATTTCCCGGTGATTAATTAGAATCATATATTGCTCCCTAATTAAATTGAGTCTTCAAGTGAGGTATTAAGGAAATTAAATAATTGCGCAATTAATTCGCCAACGCGAGGTTGAGCTTCAACACCCTTTCTAACGTGACTTATAAGTTGCTCGTCGTGACCTATTTCATAATTGATTGATTTTAAAAGAATCCATGGTACTTCATAGAAACGGCTACAGGTAACGATTCCTCCCATTTCGGTATCAAACGCCACTTTCCCGCCTAAGAAGTTTTCTTGGGCATCAATTAAGGCTTGGGCTTCTTCTTTATTCGTGTAGAACTTATTCGCCGATAAAACTGGTCCGCGGACTAAATGATAGTTTGAAGATGCACTATTAAGTCGTTCAAGGTGTTTTAAATACATATCTTCGGTAATGTAATAACTTGACATATGAAGGGCGCTCGTAAACATTTTATCTTCAAAACTATTGTAATCAATGTCGCCAATATAAACCCGTTCGGCAATGAAAAGATCACCTTGTTTTAAGCCTTCACTGGCGCTTGAACAACTGCCGATGGCGATAACAAGATAGGGATCAAACTTACGGATCATGTAACTTGCAATTACGGCTCCCATTAAGTTACTATTCCCGGTATAGGTCATACATATTTCTTTAC
>CALAWM010000057.1 GCA_937895315.1 uncultured Caryophanales bacterium
GAATGAACCACGGTTATCAACGTTCATTTTTAAATCATAAATGAATTTATTTTCAGGTAAATAACTTAAGTAATTCGAATATAATTTCTTTTGAAAGTCATCATCAAGTTTCGGAACACTTAAATTATTTCTACTTTCCTTATAGGAATATAGTAATTCGGCAATGTATCCAAGTTTTACTTTATACACTGGTTTGATTTCACTCACCTGCTCAAGAACACTACTTTTATCATCTAAAAGTCTTATAAGTCCATTAATAACGTCATCAATATAAATAAGTTGCATATCAACATTGGGGTCATTAACAGTAATTGGTAAGTCATTTGCGATATTATAGGAAAATGTAGCGACCGCGCTATTATAGTTTGGTCGTGCCCATTTCCCAAAGACATTTTCAAAGCGGAAAATATAAACTTTTGCTCCTGTTTCTTTGCTATATGTACGCATTAAATCTTCACCGGCTTTTTTGCTAATACCATAAGGATTATTTAAAGCGGCTTGAATTGAAGAAGAAATCATCACCGGAGCCTTATTATTGTGCTTTTTCAAATTGTTTAAAAGGACTGAGGTGAAACCAAAGTTTCCTTCCAAAAATTCTTTTTCATCTTTTGGGCGATTTACGCCAGCGAGATGATAGACAAAATCGCATTCCTTTGTAAATTTATCTAAATCTTCGGGAGTTGATTCAAGGTCATAAGGAAAAATAGTGTGAACTTTAAGTTCTTTTAATTTTTCAATGAGGTTTTGGCCAATAAACCCTTTCGCGCCGGTAATTAATATTTTCATTATTTAAATAAATCCAATTTAAGTAATAGTTTTTTCATTCCTTCAACATCAAGTCGTTCGGTATTGTGAGAATGATATGCATCTTTATGGGCAAACTCTTTTAAACCTTTTTCAATGAACTTATCGTAATTTAGATTTCGGTTGTCCGCCGGAATTCTAAAGAATCCGGGAAGGCTAATGGCTTTGACCATTTCTTCTTGGGTGACAAGCACTTCATAAAGTTTTTCCCCGTGCCTTGTTCCAATGGAAACTGGTTCTTGTTTAACACCTTTTAGTTCAAGGACAGCCTTCGCTAGGGTGTCAATAGTTGCGGCAGGTGCCTTTTGTACAAAAAGATCACCTTGTTCGCCGTGTTTAAAGGCGTAAAGCACTAAATCGACAGCATCTTCAAGCGTCATCATAAATCTGGTCATATCAGGATTAGTAATGGTAATTGGTTTCCCCTCACTAATTTGATCTAAGAATAAAGGAATGACTGAGCCACGGGACGCCATAACGTTTCCATATCTTGTTAAGCATAAAACAGTATCTTCTGGGCGAAGTTGTCTTGATCTAGCCACAACATTTTTTTCCATAAGGGCTTTACTCATCCCCATTGCATTGATTGGATAGGCTGCTTTGTCGGTTGATAGGAAGATGGCTTTTTTAACACCGTTCTTTACACAAGCGGAAATAACATTGTCACTTCCTAAGATATTAGTTTTAACAGCTTCAATTGGGTAGAATTCACAGGACGGGACTTGTTTTAATGCCGCGGCATGGAAAACATAATCGACCCCAATAAAGGCGCCTTCAATTGAATGATAATCACGGACATCGCCAATATAAAACTTTAATTTATCGTTATTATATTTTTTGCGCATGTCTTCTTGTTTCTTTTCATCACGGGAAAGGACACGAATTTCCTTAACATCGGATGTTAAAAATCGATCGAGTACAGCATTCCCAAATGATCCAGTGCCCCCGGTAATTAGTAGTATTTTATCTTTAAACATATTAGACTCCCTTTGTTGTATATTTATCTTTTAATCTGAACAATTTGCACTGTTAGAATAAGACTTCTTTCATACAATTTTAACATTATCTAATTTTTATGCTTGTTATTTTACTAAATAACACAATAATTGTTCATATTTTTGAATTTTTTGATCAAAAATCATCCACTCCGAGTGCATTTAGATACAACTTCTTGACTAATCAAGTAAAAAAACATTACTAAAAAAAGAAACATATGTTTATTTTGCATTATTTCTTATATAATGTAATATGCTATGAAAGCAAAAATGGAACAAAGAAATTAATGTATAGACCAATTAAAAGATTCTTAGACTTCCTGTTGTCATTCATTGGAGTGATTGTTTTCGGTCCACTTCTTATTGTTTTAGCAATAATTGTGCGTTTTAATCTAGGTGCTCCTGTGCTTTTTCGGCAAAAAAGAGTTGGTAGATATAACAAGATCTTCACTCTTTATAAATTTAGATCAATGCGGATTGCATATGACGAAAAAGGACAACTACTTCCTGATGCTGAAAGACTAACTAAATTCGGGTTATTTTTAAGACGGAGCAGTCTTGATGAATTACCGCAGTTATTTAATATTCTATTAGGCGATATGACGATTATTGGGCCACGCCCCAAGACCATTTTTGAAACATTATTGATGAAAGATACAAAGTATGTGTATCGGGCAGCGATTAAACCAGGGTTAAGTAGTTGGTCAGTAATTCATGGCCGTAATAATATGCGTAATGATCAAGCTTTAGCGTATGACTTTGAGCATGTTGTGCGTTTTTCTGCTTGGCTTGACACCAAGATATTTTTCAAAACGATTGGCTTAGTTATTAAA
>CALAWM010000058.1 GCA_937895315.1 uncultured Caryophanales bacterium
ACTACGTTGCCTTTATTTTTATCTTATTAAAAATATAAGTATTTCTTTTAGTACATTTAGGAAAATAATTGGGTTTTGTATTGCAGTTTTAAGGTCTTTTTTTCTTCCTCATTTACCCCTTTTTCTACCCTCTTTTCTAGTATAATAATGGCAATGGAAAAGATATACGCAGTCATTGATTTAAAAAGTTTCTACGCCGGAGTAGAATGCGCATTACGGGGACTTGATCCTTTTAAAACCCCCTTGGTAGTGTGTGATGAAAGCCGCGGTGATGGCACGATTATTATGGCCGTTACTCCTTATTTAAAAACGCTTGGTTTAAGTAATGTCATGCGAAAGTTTGATTTACCAAAAGGCATCAATTACATCTTTGCGAAACCGAGAATGGAGTTATATATTCAAAAATCAACCGAATTTAATGCTTTACTGCTCAATTACTTTGCCAAAGAAGATTGGTATCCTTATTCAATTGACGAAACATTTGTCCATTTAACCCCTTATTTATCACTTTACAATAAAACTCCCGAACAAATAGTGGAATTTATTATTAAAGAAATTTATTATCACTTTAAACTTTATGTTACGGTGGGAATTGGTCCTAATATGTTTTTAAGTAAGTGTGTCCTTGACCTTGAAGCCAAAAAAGACCCACGCTTTTATGCTCGGTGGGAGATGAAAGACGTTCAAGAAAAATTATGGAATATTAAACCACTTCGAAAAATTTGGGGTATTGGTCCGGGATATGAAAGACGACTTAATAAACTAGGTCTTTATTCTTTAAAAGATGTCGCGCTTTATCCACGCCTTAAAATGAAAGAACATTTTGGCATTATGGGCGAACAGTTATGGGATCACGCCAACGGGATTGATAACACTGATTTAAGTGAAACTTATGTTCCGCTTAATAAGTCCCTTACTTCTGGCCAAGTATTGTTCCGTGATTATGACATAAATGAAGCACCAGTCTTGATTCGGGAAATGACCGATGAATTATGTATGCGGATGCGAAAAAATAACTTAAAAGCCAAGAAAGTCGCTTTAGCAGTCTTAACGAGTAAACCAGAGGCAAAGATGTTTAGTAAATCAATGTCCCTGCTTTTACCCACCGGCAGTAATAGTGAGTTATATAATGCTTTCCTTGAAGTATTAAGCCGTTTTGATATTACAAGTGTCCGTTCCTTGCACTTAAGTGTCAGTGGCCTAACAAGTGATCCGCATCAACAAATAAGTTTAATTGAAGATTACGTGGCCGTGAACACGAGAGAACAAAAACTTTGGGAAACAATCGATGATTTACATGAACGCTTTGGTAAAGATAAAATCATGCGGGCTAATGCTTTAACAAAATCAAGTACATATTTAAAAAGAATACGGCAGATTGGCGGACATCATAAATGAGCAGGGGTATGAAAAAGTTTTTACCATTTGCAAGCCTGAAAGAGCAAGCCATTTTTCTAAATGAAATGCAACGCCAAAAACAAAAGATTGAAAAGCCAGTTATCAGTGAAGATACTGCCCAAGAAATAAATGAAATACTTGCAAATTATCATGGGGAAATAGTGCGAATTTATTATTATGACCGCGGCTTTATCAAAACCCACACCGCAAAAATTAAAAAGATTGATGTTTTGTATCAAGTCCTTCTTTTTACGGAAATACGTGTTACTTTCACCAATCTTTTAAATATTGAAATAATTAATTAAGCTAAGAGTTTGAAATTCATTAACACTGGATTATGGTCGCTATAGACAAACCCTAACCCGTAACGGGGATCAGTAGTGGCTAAATTTTCTTCTTGGAGTCCTGCACCACTTCCAATCGTTTCGATGTTAGTAACTTCAATATTGTCACTTACTAAGAAACCATCAATCGTAACCATTGAGTTATCAACGATACCGTTTTCGTTTTTATCATCAAAAGGGATGGAAGCATCGCGGCACGTCCCAATGTTAGTCGGTCCATAAGCATTTAAATGCATATCCTTAAAGTCATAGGCATAGGTTTCAACTTCACCGCTTATAAGGTTTTGCACTTCAGCCCCATCTTGACTTTCATTAAGACGGAAATAATTAAACCAGTCTGTTTTTAAAATCGCTGTTTCTTGTTTATCAAAGATGTTTGCTTTATAAGTTGCGTTAAGCGTGGGATTATCGATCACTAAATCATGCTTGAAATCACCACCGACCACGACATAATTGTTGTCGCCATCAATGTCCCGGGCAACTTTAATTGCTTCCTTTAACTGTTCAAGTTGTAACTTTCTCACAACCCCATTTTCATCATAAGCGGACATGTGAACATTAAAAATATATAGTTTTTGCACACTATCAGTGATTTTTACTTCGCTAATGGTGAAGGCACGGTCAAGATCAAAGAACTTACCGAAGAAGGCATCAGTAATTTTAAATTCTTTACGTTCGGCACTAGTGACATTATATTTTGAATACGTTGTAATGCCGGAATTTGATTGACCAATTGGTTCATGCACCGGGTAAGCAAGGTAAGCACTATGGTAATTTACGCCATACACCATGCCGTAATTTTCATGTTTTGCGTTCCCTATTTCTAGTTGATTAACTTTGAAACTCCTTGTACTTGAAGTATCAACTTCTTGATAAAGCATGAAGTCAAGGTTACCAAGTTTATTAATCGTGTCATATGCCCCATTTGTGTTTTTAAGGACATTATCTTTACTAATCCCGCGGGCTTTTTTCCCGGAAGTTTCCACTTGACCTTGCGATGTTTGATATTCTGCTTTAAATTCACTCGTGTCCATGAAGAAACTATAATCTCGTTCATAGGCACCAAAGCCAATATTATAAGTTGAAATACTAAATTCTTTCGTCGCGATATCACTTTTAAGAAGCGCGGTGGTTTGATTATTGTTGACTACTAATGTTTCGTCACCAATCCGATAGTAACTAAGGGAAATATACCCGACATAGCCAACAAGGAGTAAGACAATAAGACCAAGCAAGGATCCCACACTAATAAGGGCGATGACCCATGGTTTTTTCTTTTTCTTGTCGCTCATTAGATTGCCCAAGTACCGTCCTTAAAGATCGTTACTTTTCGTCCATCTTGGGTTGTACCAACGATATGCATATCATCACTACCGATCATAAAGTCGACGTGAATCATTGAATCATTGACGCCCATTTCCCGCAGTTCTTCTAAGGTATATTTATAATAATCACGCACGGTATTGCTATAACCCATACCTAGCGCGATATGACATGAAGCATTTTCGTCAAATAAAGTACTATAGAACAAGATGCCCATTTGATTAATCGGTGATTCTTTTGGTACAAGAGCAACTTCGCCCATATATCCAGCGTTTTCATCCATTTCAAGCATTTGCTTTAAGAGGGCTTCATTTTTTTCAGCGCCGAATTTCACAACTTTACCATCTTTAAATTCAAACCAGAAACCATCGATTACTTCACCGCGATAACTTAAAGGCATCGTGGCGATAACTTTTCCTTCGGCTTGTCCTTTTCGTGGGGTAGTAAAGCATTCTTCGGTTGGCATATTTGGATTAAAAGGAATACCGCTTCCTAAGGCTTTTTCGCCTCCGGCAAGAAACTTGGCTTCAGGAATTAAACCAACAGTTAAATTGGTACCATTTTTACTTGTATAGTGTAAGGAAACGAGTCCTAAATTATTAAGTTTAGAAGCTTTTTCATGTAAGGTAACATTATGTTTGTTCCAGTTAGCAATTGGATCACCATAGCCATGGGCAGCTTGTAAAATAGCGTCCCAAAGTTTTTCTTTGGCTTTTTTCGGTGATAATTCGGGGAATAATTTTTTCGCCCATTTTGTGCCGGCTGCGCCAACGATGGTCCATTGGTAACGATTTTCCATGTCATCACGGAATGGCTTGGTAATTTTATATAAATTTTGACCAGCTTCGGCCCGTTTTCTTTGATCAATACCGCGTTCACCATCTGGATCGGCTGATTCAACATAGATTCTTACTGGCAATTTTTCAACATAATATTGGAACTTAGCAATTTCCCATTGTTCCATTGTTGATAATGATTTAACACTCCGATACTTATAGTGTAATTTATTTAAATCATCATCGAGCCAGTCGATTGTTACGCGATTGGCTTTAGCTTTATAGGCTTCTTCTACTAACATGAGGACAAAGTCTTTTTGTTCAAGTTCCGCCATAATAATGACATCTTGACCTTTTTGGACATTTGCCCCGGTGCGAACAACAAGTTTCGCATATTTTTTTAAGACACTTTTTTTCATATATTTACTCTCTTTCTTTAATAATAAATTCTTTAAAATGTGGCAAGGTTAAACACCAATCACAAAAGGTATGCCATTCTTTTAATTTGTGATGACGGCGTTGGAAATACATTGTCTTTAATTGTTGATAATTCGTTGTCATCGTTGCCGTTAAGCAAAAACCACTTGGTAAAGTAGCAATAATTTTCCGCCATGCCGCAATTTTTTCTTCTTTTTCAGTATCAGCAATAGCATTATAGTTATTCACTAATTCTTCTAAAATTGGATAAACCCGTGGATCAGTATCTATGACACACCGTTCATTAATTTTAAACTTCAATAAACTATGCATTGTTGATTGACTGCTAATAAAGTCAAACCAGTGATAGCGTTGCGCTTCTTTCCACCAAAAGAATGGGGCGGTAACGTCAACGTGCACTAAAATTCCTTTTAAATAGTTGTCATGTCCTTCACCATTTTTGGTTGTCCCGAGTAACTTTGCTCTTTTGATATCTTTTTCATTCATTTCGCCAAGTTCAATCTCGGTGCGCATCGGATTTCCGCTTGCTTTTACAGCCCGTTCTAAGCCATAAATAAAAGTGTTTTCGATTTTAAATTCCATGTACATATGCCTCCCATACATTTTCTAATAAAGTTAATCTTGTAAGTAACCCAACCCCACCTGGAACAGGGGTTTGTAACTTAACATTTAGTCCCGGTTTTGCGTCCCCGGTTAAACTTCCATCTTCATTTTTATTAATGCCG
>CALAWM010000059.1 GCA_937895315.1 uncultured Caryophanales bacterium
AACGCCGTGAAAATGGGGCAATTTGAAAGAACTTTAATTATTGTTGATGAAGGAGCAATGGTTCATTACGTTGAAGGATGTACGGCTCCAGTTTATAGTGAAGACTCCTTACACGCTGCAATCGTCGAAATTATTGTACATAAAGACGCAAAATGTCGCTATACTACCATTCAAAACTGGTCCAATAACATTGCAAACCTAGTTACCAAAAGGGCTGATGTTTGGGAAAACGGACAAATGGAATGGATTGATGGCAATATTGGTAGTTTTGTCAATATGAAATATCCAGCCTGTATTTTACGCGGTGAAGGTGCCCGGGGCACGACTATTTCGATTGCGGTTGCCGGTAAAGGTCAACATCAAGATGCCGGCGCGAGAATGATTCATCTCGCCCCAAATACTTCGAGTACAATTATTTCTAAATCAGTCGTTCATAGTGGGGGAATGGCCAATTATCGGGGCTTAGTTCGTCATACTAAAGACGCGATTAACTCACAAACGCACATTGAATGTGACACCTTAATCTTAGATGGAATTTCCAAAAGTGATACGATTCCTACAAATGAAATGCATAACAATCAATCCTTTATTGAACACGAAGCAACAGTTAGTAAGATTAGTGAAGAACAATTATTCTACTTAATGAGTAGAGGACTCACTGAAGAAGATGCAACGCAAATGATTATTATGGGCTTTATTGAACCATTTTCTCGGGAATTACCGATGGAATATGCGGTTGAATTGAACCGTTTAATCAAGCTTGATATGGAAGGATCGCTCGGTTAATGATAAATTCCTATGATGTTATCGTTGTAGGAGGCGGACACGCCGGAGTAGAAGCCGCCATGGCTAGTGCCCACATGGGTAAAAATACCCTTCTTTTAACCTTGAACATTAAGAAAATTGCCAACATGCCATGTAACCCAAATATTGGCGGAAGTGCTAAAGGAATTGTCGTCCGGGAAATTGATGCTTTAGGAGGGATGATGGGTCTTTTTGCCGATCATGATCCTTTACAAATTAAGATGCTTAATACGAGCAAAGGACCAGGAGTCCAATGTTTAAGAGCCCAAGAAGATAAAATTGGATATCCTAAACATGTACAAAGTGTTATTTTAAATACTCCGAATTTGGAAGTTAAAGAAGCGATGGTTACCGCACTATTACATAACGAAGATAGTGTTCATGGTGTTCTTTTGAATGATGGCACAGAAATCCACGCCAAAGCGGTAGTTTTGACGACTGGCACCTACATGGAAAGTACTATTCTTGTTGGTCATTCGGTAAAAGATGAAGGTCCTGAAGGTGAAAAAAACTCCAAAGGATTATCGCCATACCTTGCAAAAATGGGTTTAAATCTCTTTAGGCTTAAAACCGGAACCCCTCAACGGATTAAAAGTGACTCCATTGATTATTCAAAAATGCAAGTTGAAAAAGGGATGGCCGGTTACCTCAATTTTTCATATATGACGGATCGTTATATAACGCTTGAAGAGCAAATTGTTTGTCATTTAATCTATACCGAACCCGAAACGCATAAATTAATTAACTTACATTTACATGAATCAGCAATGTATGGTGGATTTGTTCATGGTACCGGAGCAAGATATTGTCCCAGTATTGAAGATAAAATTGTCCGATTTGCCGATAAAGAACGCCATCAATTATTCATCGAACCAGAATCACGTTTAACTGATTCAATGTATCTTCAAGGTTTTAGTACTTCGATGCCAATTGAAGTGCAAGATAAGATGGTGCGAAGTCTAAAAGGACTTGAAAATGCCGTGATCCTAAAGTATGCCTACGCTATTGAATATGACGCCATTGATCCGCTTGAACTTAAACCAACATTAGAGTTAAAAAAATGGAATAACTTATATTGTGCTGGACAAATCATTGGCACGAGTGGCTATGAAGAAGCCGCTGGTCTTGGACTTTTAGCCGGAATTAACGCGGTTTTAAAAATTAACGATGTCGAACCTTTAATTCTTAAACGTGATGAAGCCTATATTGGCGTCATGATTGATGACCTTGTCACGAAAGGAACCGAAGAACCATATCGCTTACTTTCCAGTCGATCAGAGTATCGTTTACTTTTGCGTCACGACAATGCTGACAAAAGATTAACGGAAATTGGTCGAAAAGTTGGTCTGGTGAAAGATGACCGTTATCACCGTTACTTGAAAAGTAAAGAAAACATTGAAAAAGCAAAATTACTTTTAGAAAATACTCAAGTTGGTGCGAAACCTGAAGTTATTACTTATCTTGATAAAGTTGGTTACCCGGCTTATAACGGCGGACTAACCGCGGCAGAATTAATCAAAAGACCACATGTTAC
>CALAWM010000060.1 GCA_937895315.1 uncultured Caryophanales bacterium
TTTTAACAGTTATTGCCGTGCAAATCTTTAGTAACTGGGCCCGGAGGAAACTCAAATGAAACCAATTAGCGGTAGTGTCCAAACAATGTATGGAAGACAACCCCGGAAATGGGTTATTAACACCGTTTTCAGTGTATTATTCATTGGTTTATTAGTGTTTACCTTTGTCGGCTCGTCGATTAATATGTCGCGGATTAATAACTTAAGTTATACGCTTGGTGATATGCTTAGTCGGATCTATAAAATTAACTGGGAAATCTTTTTTGGTTATGGCACATATTCCTTTGATCAAGGAGTAGTATACAAAGTCCTTGAAACGTTTTGCAATTGGCTTTATCGGCACCTTACTTGGTGCGATTTTAGCGATTCCTTTAGGGTTTTTAGCCGCCGAAAGTTTAGTTGGCAAAAAGTTAGCGAAGATTAGTGAAGCGATCATTTTAATCATTCGGGTTTTCCCGGAAATTATTCTCGCGATTATCTTAGTCAAAGGCTTTGGGATGAACGCTTTTACTGGGATGCTCACAATTGGACTTCATAGCATTGGGATGCTTGGCAAACTCTTTAGTGAAGCAATTGATAATATGGACCGGAGTTCCTTTGAAGCCCTTGATAGTGTGGGCGCCAATATTTGGCTTAAGATCCGTTATGGTATTTTGCCCAATATCTTACCAGACTTTACCTCGATTACCCTTTATCGGCTTGACATTAATGTCCGGGCGGCCAGTATTTTAGGATTGGTTGGTGCTGGAGGGATTGGTGCAAGTTTAATGATTGCCACCTCAATGTGGAGCTGGGAATACTTAGGAACCATCCTTTTAGCCGTGATCATCTTAGTATTATTAGTTGACTTTGTCTCCTCATCATTACGGAAGAAGTTAGTGTAACTTTTTTAAATGCATATTTTAAAATAAAGGGAAGTGGGCTAAACCATTTATTCCCTTTTTTTAATTTGCTAAAATTAATTTTGGAGGAAAAACATATGAAAAAAGTTATAAAAATTATTGTCGCAATCTGGGCGATTGCCATCACCTTCTGGGAAGTATTTGATTTTGCGACGACCTTACCAATTGAATTTGGTCGTTTCCCCTTTATTTCTGTCTTATTGATGGTGGTCGGGATCTTACTTTTAGTGCCGAGTATGGACAAGCATGAAAACATTTTAATGGTCATTGCCCTTATTATCTTTGGCTTTCTTGCCATCAGTGCCCTTATTGCTTTTATCAAAGGAATTGGCGCGGCGGAAAACATTGTAAGCTACATTTGGGGTCGAGTTAGTAAAGTAATCTTTATTTTAATTCCCGCCTTACTTTCGTTTGTGTTCTTATTTGGCAAAGAAACGAAAAAAGCCTAGTTTACAAACTATTAGTCAAAAAAGGGGACCCGAAACGGTCCCTTTTTTCATTATATATTGAAAATTTCCCCTTAAAACATATATATTAAGGGACCATTTATTAAAAGTAATCATAAACCGGTATTATTTTACCAATTCAAATGACATTTAAAAAAGCATTGTGTAATCAATATTTTTTTTAGTATTACAACATGTTTTTACAAATATTTTTAAAGTTTTACACTGAAAGTATAAAGTAGATATCCATATTAATTCTTTATAAAGGAGAATATTATGAAAAAGATCACGAAAATAATGTTGAGTCTAGGGTCCTTTGCCCTTATTTTAGCGGGTTGTCATAAACCCCCGGTTGATGCCACAAAATTTACCATCACCTGGAAAAATGATGACGGGACCGTTTTAGAAGTTGACGAAAATGTACCAAAAGATACATTACCAACTTATGACGGGGTCACCCCCATTAAAGCCAGCACCGCCGAATTCACTTACGAATTCACGGGGTGGAATCCCGAATTATGAAACCCATTATTGTTACTTTTATGGCTATCAAAAAGAAAACGATCACGCCTTAAATATGTCATTTAAAGTCGATGGTGTCATGCATTACGCGACCATTATTGAACCGCATATTTTTGATGAAGCCAATAACTGTACAATCTGCGGTTATCATAAAGAAGTGCCAGTCTCACCAAAACAAGAAGTTTTCACCCATATCAACGATATATTTTTAAATGCGCATCATCACCATTAATTAGTTATTTATTAGATGATAGAAAACCCGCTTCGCCGGGTTTTTTTATATCAATTTTATATTTATTTTATTCGTGTATACTTTAAGGACAAGAAGAGGTGTTTATGAAAAATAATAAAATATTATGGCTTTTCCTTAGTGTACTCGTGCTAAGTGGATGTACCCCTAGGGAAATATCAAAAGAAAGTAGTGAAGATTCACTTTCTTCAACCTTACCGCCCATTAGTGAAGACATTACGACAAGCATTAGTGAAGAAGATAGTGAAAGTAGCAGTGAATCAAGTCTTCCGGAAATTGCCGATGAAGAAATTCCAGGTTTAAGTCGGAGTGAAGCGTGGCCGACTAGTGAATTAAATGATTACTTAACGTATGCGGCAAATATTGAGATGCCGGTTTTAAAGACGAATACATCCTTTCATCACGGGGTTGTTGAGTTAGAGTTTGGCTTTTTCTATCAAATCATTACCCGTGTTCATCAAAAAAGTGCCATCAATGATTATTTAACGGAAATTACAACGAATTATGACTTTAATCATGTTGCCGAAGAAATGACTGATTTCCATTATCTTCAAAGTACATATGATGACGTAAGACTTCATTTAAGTTACCGCTATAAAGATAATAATCATGAAGTAATTTTTGAATGGTTTGATGGCGACGGCGATAAGTATAGTGGTCCCCGGGCAATTGATAATGTAGCGACTTTTGACTTACGGACTAAAGATGCTTTAACAAGTATTAGTCCCACCAGAGGAAGATGGGAAGTGCGTCCTGCGACTTTTAGTGTCTATCAACGCACAAGTGGTTATGCGGTTGGTAACACTAACAATGAATTTATAAGTAATCCGCTGCGTTTTTATCCTGGTCAAGAAGCAATATTTCGGGTTGATGCCAAATTAATGATTGAAAAGATCGTCATCTTAAGCGCCAGTGGCTACGCCGAAGGGACAGTTAATGATAGCACTTTATCAAATGGCGAAATGAGTGCAGAAGGAGACTGGGTCACGATTATTCCAAGCCCTAATCAAAATGAAATTAGTTACAAACTTGCCCAAGTTCAATACGTTAGCCAAGTTCGTTGGTTACGGATTGAAATGCATTTAAAACCAGTTGTATAAAAACTAAAATAATTACGACTTATATAAATATAAAGAGGGTAGACTACTACCCTTTTTACTTATCGTTTACCTTTCTTTTAAATAGTGTATAATGGGTTACACTATGAAAAACAAATTTAAAAAAATCACACTAAGTATTCTTAGTTTCTTCGCTTTAATCGGCGTAAGTGCGCCCATTATCAAACACTTTTCAGAAGACTATGTTGTTGTAGCTGCCAATCCCGCAAGCGGGGCAAGCTTTTACGCGACTAACGAAGGTAATAAATATTATGAAGGTATTGATGAAAGTCTAACCGGACTAAACTTAATGAACGCTTTAGCCACTTTAACAAGTAGTGGCTTTGTTAGTCAATCATATAGTTCTTTAGCAAGTATTTATACATATAGTGACGCAAGTCTATCGAGTAGCGGACAAATGCAAATGGTTTATACCGGTACTACAAAATCTTTTTCATCGGGAAGTATGCCAAGCGGCACAAATAAAGAACACGTTTGGCCGGCAAGTTGGTATGGGAATGATCAACGGACCGAAGCGGCCGGTACTCCGGGCGCTGATGCCCATAATGTATGGCCAAGTGCTTCGGAATTAAATAGTAAACGCGGAACCGCCGCTTTTGATGAATTAGATTTTGCGACGAGTTATAAAAGTTATGAATTTACTCGCACTGACTGGAGTTATGGGACACCTGGCGATAATGATTCTTACGTGTGGACCAATTATTTTAACTATACGGCCGGCGATGGGACAAAAGGTCATGTCCTTTATCCATCACGCGGTCATCGCGGAGCCATTGCCCGTATTTTAATGTATGTCGCTACCAGATATCGTAACGATAGCCGTTTTAGTGTCATGCTCCATGATAAAGGTGAGACATTACGGATTGGTCGGATTGGCAAACTAAGTACTTTACTTAAATGGCACTATGAAGAACCACCCTCAGCCTGGGAAATGAAACGGAATAATGAAGTTGCCACCCGTTATCACCATAACCGTAATCCCTTTATTGATAATCCCGAATACGCCACCAAAATCTTTTATCATTTACCCGAGCCGGGCATGAGTGCTCCAACTGCTGCCGTTAAAAATGTCATTGAAACATATAGTAATGTTGGTAACACCATTGCTGTCAATAAAACAAGTGTCTCTTTATTATTAAATGAAGAATATCAACTTAGTGTGACCCGTAACCCAAATAATGAAGTAGTGACGTGGTCTTCAAATGATCAAAGTATTGCCACCGTTACGAGTAACGGACTCGTTAAAGCGCTCAGCGTTGGTAATACAACGATTACTGCTAGTACACCAACAAGCAGTGTCACGATTAAAGTATATGTAAGTGACGGAAGTGTCCCTGATGTGAAGATGAATAGTCTTTCCTTTAATCCGACATCATTAAGTATGGAAACAGGCAGTGAAAGAACGTTAAATCCGCTTATTAGTCCAAGTGATACGACGAATAAAGTTGTTAATTACGAAAGTAATAATACCGCGGTGGTCACCATCTCGGAAAATGGCGATTTAACAGCCTTAAATGTCGGTGAAGCCAGGATTACGGCAAGAAGTACCGACGGTTCCAATTTAAGTGCTACCGTTGACATCACCGTTACAGCAAAAAATCCTGCTATTGCTGGGAATTACTATTTAGTAAAAGATCATACTTCACTGCAAGTCGGCGATAAATTAGTCATTACAAGCGCCCTAAAGAATGTCATTGCTACGAATATTACAAGTGGTTATTTAGGAAACGGCGGAATACGATATTAATACTTACCCCATCGTTACCGTCCGTGAGATTATCGAAACCCTCCACAACCAACCGGTTGACGGCAGAATCGTGGTTGACGATGCCGTGCGAGAAAAAATGGAGGCATATCTGCAGAAATACGGAATTCGATAATGCGAGTGGCATAAATTGCAGCATGTTTGCAGACCTTCTGTTTCGGAACCATTTGCAGTGCAAGGTTTCCACCTTGCCACTAAGACAAAATAATAACTCTCAAAGGAGTCCAAGCATATGCTGAAAATCGAAAACTTCTCAAAAAGCTACAAGGTCAGAAAAAGGGCGGTTGACGGGCTGAACCTAACAGTCAAGGCAGGCGATATTTTTGGATTCATCGGACATAACGGTGCGGGCAAAACCACCACCATCCGTGCGATTGCGGGGGTGCTGGATTTTGAGGACGGAGATATTTTTGTCGACGGGCTCTCCATTCGCCGCGATCCGGTAGCCTGTAAGCAGCGGCTTGCCTATATTCCCGACAACCCGGACTTATACGATTATCTCACAGGGATTCAGTATCTTAACTACATTGGAGATGTTTACGGAATCGGCAAAGCAGAACGTGAAGCCGATATCAAAAAATACGCCGATGCCTTTGAACTGACCCCCAGTCTGGGAGATCTCATCTCGGCGTATTCACATGGTATGAGGCAGAAGCTGGTGGTCATCTCGGCACTGATCCACC
>CALAWM010000061.1 GCA_937895315.1 uncultured Caryophanales bacterium
TGCGGGGGAAGGATTTGAACCTACGACCTCCGGGTTATGAGCCCGACGAGCTACCACTGCTCTACCCCGCGATGTATTAGTATTATAGCACTAAATTGAATTTTAGCAAACTATATAATACACGCGGGTAATCTTTTCCTTACCCTTTGAGGCGTTCGGTAATTTCTTGACCTTTCCGGTATATTTCTTCAATTGGTTCATCTAAGAAGAATTCCCCGTTTTCATATAAGACTTTTCCGTTAATCATTGTCATGATAACGTTACTTTTACTACCAGCATAAACAATATTTTTTTCAATGTTATTAATCGGTTGCATATTTGGTTGATTGAGATCAAGCATAATAATATCGGCCAAACTTCCTTCACTTAAATAACGGGCATTGAGCATATTTAACGCCGTTGCTCCGTTGACAGTCGCCATTTTAAGAACGGCATAAGCATCGACAACGCTTGCGTCATTTTCCCGTAATTTCGCTAAGCCGGTTACAAGCCACATTTCCCGGAAGAAATCAAGCGCATTATTGCTCGCCGGACCATCGGTACCGATTCCCACATTAATTCCTTCATCTAAATAGCGTTTAATCGGCGCAATCCCGCTCGCAAGTTTCGTATTGGCGCTTGGATTAGTAACGATACTTAATTTCCGTTTCTTATATACTTCAAAATCAGCATCCGTAAAATGGACACCATGGAAGCCACCGCCCCCATATTTATATAAGCCTAAATTATCAATATAAACGGCCGGGGATACTCCATATTTTTCAATACATTCATCAACTTCGCGTTTTGTTTCACTAATGTGACTCCAAATTGGTACTTTCAATTCATGGGCGGCTTTCGCTAATTCTTTTAAAATTTCTGGGGTCGCAGTATATTCGGCGTGGAAGCCAAGATGATAACTAACAAGCGGACTCATTTTATTTATCGTATGGTAAGCCGCTTTCATTTCTTCGACACTTTCCTTATACTTCGTGACGGTACCGCATAAGGCTGCTCTAAAACCTGAATCGACCGCGGCTTTCGCCGTTTCAAGTGGTGAATAATACATATCAAAGCAAAGGGTAATTCCACTTGTTAAATATTCAGCAAAAGCAATCTTACTTAAAACATATTGATCACCGGGTTGAATTTTGTTTTCAAGGGGAAAAACAGCATTGTGTAACCATTCAAAAAGCGGTAAATCATCAGCATAACTCCGTAAGAAAGTCATTGGTGAATGCGAGTGGATATTTTTAAAGCCAGGCATTAATAAATTGCCTTCAACATTAATAATCCGGTCAAAGGTTTCATCTAGTTCAAGACTTGGTCCGACATAAGTAATTAAGTTATCTTCAACATGAACTTCACCGTTAAAAAGTGGACGATTTTCTTCCATTGTCAGAATAAGGGCGTTAATAAAACGTATTCTCATAATTAGTACCTCATTTAAGTTGTATATATTTTAGCACTTTTTATTATAAATAAAAAACATGGCACTAGACCATGTTTCTTAAAAGTAGTATGTAATACTTATTCTTCGTTGTAAGGAACGATATTTTCTGATGTTGCGCCACAATATTCGCAATAATCAGGATTATCAATAATCATTCCGCATAATAAGCATAAATATTTTTGTTCTGATCCTAAAACCATAAATGATCCCCTTTTCTATATAATTCAATTATACACAAATCTAGAAAGTTGTAAAACAAGACTATAAAACCTTTTACCGAATTAGTCTTTAATAATCGGCACAAGGTAATCTTCAATAGGTAATATTTCTAAAATTGTATCCGTTTCATGAGGCGGAATTGTATTTGTAATAATAATCTTTTTTAAGCCAAGCGCTTTAATTTTCCTTAAAGCATTTTGACTTAATACCCCATGAGTTGCCGCGACATAGACTTCTTTAACGCCCTTTTCTTTAAGCGCTCCCACCGCACTGACTAAAGTATTACCAGTATCAATGATATCTTCGATGATAAGAGCGGTTTTTCCTTCTGTCTCCCCTTCAATCCCTGTTATTTCCACACTATGGGTTGAAGTTCTTTCTTTATTGATTAGCACAAAGTTTGCGTCTTTAAAAGCGTTCGCCACGTATTTTGCCGCATTAAAGCGTCCGTGATCTGGGGCAACGATAATAACGTTTTCTAAATCAAGCGTTTTGAAATAATTAATAAAACTATCAAGCATTGTTAAATTGTAAACTGGAGTTTTAAAGTATTCGGTAATAACCGGATTATGCAGGTCAAAAGTAAAGATATTACTGACAAATCCGGTGTTAAATAAATTCGCGAGCACCCGACTGGCAACCGCACGATTGTCGGCTTTTTTCTTATCCTGACGACTAAATGGTAAATAAGGAATAATTAAATTAACCCGGGCGGGGGATGTATTTTCTAAAGCATCCAAAGTCATCATGACCCGGACTAATAACTCGGCAGGCTGCCCATCATCTTGAATAACAAAATAGACATCTCCTTTTAAGGGAACATCTGGTAACTTCACACTAAATTCGCCAAATGAATAAGAAAGTACTTCTAGTTCATATCCGGGAACATTACTTTTTTGACATAAACTTAAGGCGAGGTCCTTACTTTCTTTAAAGTAAATAATGTATTTATTCTTCATACTAATAATTGTATCTTAATTTCAATTTTTGTTACACAATTCGTTTTAAAAGGACATCAATCTCTTGTAATTTGCTTCGTAATTCTTCATCACTGCTATTAAAGATACAATGGACAAGGTGGGCACTAAGGATTTCATGGTTAACACTTTTTAATAAAGCAATCGTTGCTAATAGTTGATTGGAAATATCAAGACAATAAGCGTCTTCACTTATCATCTTTGAAATTCCTTCAAGTTGTCCTTTAGCAATATTAATTTTACGATTTACCTTTTTATGATCAGCTTGCATAATACTAGCCTCCTTTTTTCATATTTAAACGCTTAATGAAAAGCGCATTGACGACGACAAAGATACTTGATACCGACATTAAGGCACTAGCAATCATCGGATTTAAAGTAAAGTAATTAAAGATACTAAAGTTAAATAACCCGGCTGCTACTGGAATCATGATGACGTTATAAAAGAATGCCCAAAATAAGTTCCATTTAATCGTGCTTGTAACTTTCTTCGCTAGTTTAATGGCTTTTAGGACGTCATAAGGATCATCGTTTACCAAGATTATATCGGCGCTATCTAAAGCAATCTGCGTCCCACTACCTAAAGCGATTCCGACATCACTTTGTTCTAATGCCGGGGCGTCATTAATTCCGTCGCCTACCATTGCTACTTTATAGCCATTTTGCTGGATTAAAGCAATTTTCATTGCCTTTTCGCTTGGTAAAACTTCACTATACACTTCTTTAATTCCAAGAAGATTAGCTAAATAAAGGGCGTTTTCTTTATTATCACCCGTTAATAAGATCGGTTCAATGCCGATCTTTTGGAGTTCAAGAATCGTTAAATGGGCGCTTGCTTTAATATCATCTTGCAAGATAAAGGC
>CALAWM010000062.1 GCA_937895315.1 uncultured Caryophanales bacterium
GTTGATCCAAGCATAATTGGACTCGGAATCCTTGCCTTTGCCCTAGGCATATTAATTAGTTCGGTTGTCCTTTTACCAAGCCTTGCGATTGCCCTTGGCAGTGACCGAGTGACGAACGCGACCTATTTAGATAATTTAAAGGCGGCTTTTGAAATTAAAAACTACAAATTGGTGTGGGAAATAATTACTAAATGGGAAAATCAAAGTGCGACATATGATCATAAAAAGTATTATCCATTTATCACTTACTTCTTCCCAGTCTTAAGTGATCGAAGCGTTGCATTATTAAATACTTCAAGTTACGACAATACGATATCAAGTTTATTTACATTTAGTCCGGTTATTTTGCTATTTATTCCGGCTCTATTTGTGTCTTTTAAAAAGAAGAAAGTAAGTCACTTTATCGCCCTTATCTTTTTAGGTTTTGCCGTCTTTACCCCCTTCTTCTATAACGCCTTCCATGGGTTTAGTAAAGAGTATGGGCGGTGGCAATTAATTGTTACTTTTAGTTTAATAACTTATGTTGCCATGTCACTCCCCGCGATTAAAGAAGAAAAACCATTTATTTTAGATGCAAGTTTAATTATTAACTTAATCTTGATGGCAGCGACCGTCAAGGTTGCCTATTCTTACGAAAACCGCAATGGCTTTAGTTATATGTATCAACGGGAATACATCATTTACTATCAATTCATCATGTTATTTATTACGTATTTATTCCTTCGCTTCATGCAAAAGAATAAGTTTGAAATATATACTCGTTCGTTACTGGTTTTCCTTGAACTCGCAGTGATGGGCACGGTCACAATGTTTGGTCACGGTTTTATTTCCTATAAAGATAATGTTTCCGGCGGACTTCAAGGTTATAATGATGACTTAAAAGTCATACGCCAAGTCCAAGCATTTGATTCTTCGTTTTACCGGATCCTTAATACCCGGGCATACAAAGGTAATGACAATTTACCAATGCGTGAAAATTATAACGGCCTTACTACTTTCCATAGTCTTTATAATTTTGAATTAAAACCATTCACTGAGTGGTCAAGAATCCATTATGACGGCATTGGATGGAGTCTTGGCGTTATGGAAAAACGCGGTATTCTTAATGACTTCTTACAAATTAAATATTATGTCCTTAACGATAATGATTCATCAATCCGATGGAGTGATAAAACGATGAGTGTTGCTCCATATCGCAATGTCCCTTATACATATGAATATCGGGCTGATTTAAGCACGGCAAATCGTTATGTCTACAAGATGAAAGAAAGTTTTGAAATTGGCTTTGGCGTTGATTATGCCGTAAGTTATGAAAGACTTTCGGCAAGTGGGACAAAGGTTGATGAAATACTTGCGCGTGGCCGTTTTGCCTCAGTTGAAAATGAAGAACTTTATCTTACTTCCGCCCTTTTAAATTATGATGATCACCGTGAAGTCATTCAAAGCACGCCCCATTTGGGTTCACTAAGTTACAGCGAATTACCGCGGAAAAGTTATGAAAAACTTGCAAAACCGGGATTATTGAGTGCCCGATACTTTGATTTTAGTGAAAGTGGCGAACGTTATCCCTATGAAGCGGATATGCGTGGGGGCACTAAATTACCGACCCCGGAATTTGTAAATGAATTTGCCAAAGAATTCACCATTCCTTTTGGTAGTGATTTCAAACTTGATGGCGCAAAACACGCGATTGAATATACAAAAACGGATGGCACCAATATTATTAACGGTCCGGGGGAAATTATCTTAAATTTACCGCTTTCCCGGAATAATTACGGCAATAATTATCGCTATAACGTCTTCTTATATGATGAGGATTATAAGTTAATTACTTTTGATAGTCACGGGACCCCGCCAAGTTTTAATACATATTCAAAAGTTATGCGTAGTTATCATACCCCTAAAGCCGTCAAGAAAGTGACGCTTATCCCGATTGGTAGCGCCGTTAGTTATCCGCCAGAATACGAATTATATGTTTATGAACAAGCCGTCATTGATAATATTCGGAAAACATCAATTGAAAACACATTGAAAGATGTTGATGTTTCGACGAATAAAATTACCTTTAAAACCGATTACTTAACGGAAAAATTTGTCGTAACGACGATTCCTTATGATGAAGGGTGGAAAGTTAAAACAAGTGACAACGTTAATTTACCAGTCTATAAAGTCCAAGGCGGATTCGTTGGTTTTGTAAGCGGGAAAGGGGAAATAAGTTATACGATGGCTTTTGCCCCAAAAAACTTTAATCTTGCTTTACTAATTTCCTTTAGTGCTTTAGTGATTACGGGCTTATTAGAATTAAATGTTCGTTATTATAAAAAATATAAAAAACGCCAAAGTGAAGAATTAGAAAAAGATCAAGAATTACCAGTTATTGCTGCTTAAGATAAGCATTATATAATTCATTTTTACTTATGTCGTATATTAGGGCGACCACGCTTATTGCTTCTTTGGCGCTATAGCCTTTTTCTTTAATTAACTTGTTTACTTTATCAAGAACTTCATCGGCGGAAGATGTTTCTTTTTTACTTCCTTCAATAATAATAACGATTTCCCCTTTTAAATCAAGCAGCGGATTATCACTATATTCTTTTAAACTTGTATAAATATATTCTTCATGTAATTTTGTTAGTTCCCGGGCAATAACGAGCTTTCGCTCGGCAAAAACGCTATAAATTAAAGTAATGGTCTTATTTATGCGATGTGGTGCTTCATAAATAATTAGTGTTTCTTCGTTGTATTTATACTTTTCTAAGCGGGCCGTTACTTCTTTGTTGTTACCACTTAAAAACCCTAAGAAAGTAAAAGCACTTGTATCAAGTCCGCTGCCAATAAGGGCGGGGAGTAAGGCACTTGGTCCATTGATTACACTTACTTTTATATCGTGCTCTAATAAAGCATTTACTAAAGGACTTCCTGGATCACTAATAAGTGGATAACCAGCATCACTTAAAAATGCCCCTTTTTCGCCACCTTTTAGTTTTTCAATGACAAAGTCAATCTTACTTTTTTCATTAAACTTATGAACACTAATTAACGGTTTGTTAATTTTAAAATGATTAAGTAAAAGTCCACTTGTTCTTGTGTCTTCAACACAGATAAAATCAACACTATTTAATATTTCAATTGCCCTATTAGTAAATTCACTTAAATTACCAATCGGCGTTGCCACAAAGTAAAAAGGGACCGTAGAAAATGATTTATTTCTTTTCATGATGACGTTTATAGTCCTTATTTAAATCATCAAGCGAAACCATTAAAAACCCACCTTCAAAATCAAGACGAACCATCCGGTTGATCATATTGAAAGAAGAAACGCGATGAATGACATTATTTTTTGTAAACTTTGCGCCGATGTTTGGGAATTCTTTCTTGGCTTCGGTGTAATAATCATCTTCAAACTTCAAACAACAAAGTAATTTTCCACAGTGACCACTAAGTTTAGGAATGTTTAAGGTTAGCATTTGGTTTTTGGCACGATTGATCGAAATGCCATCAAATTCATTTAAGAAGGTATTACAGCATAAAGGAAAGCCGCAGGCACCAAGTCCACCCACGAGTTTTGCACGGTCTCTACTGCCAATTTGCCGTAATTCAACTCGAGTTTTTAAGTGTGAACCAAGGATTTTAACGAGTTCACGGAAGTCAACCCGTTCTTCAGCGGCGTAAGTAATATTTATTTTTGTCCGGTCAAAAGTATATTCGGCGGAGAGAAGATTCATTTTTAAGTTTAATTTTTCAATTTGTTTTTGACAAAAAGCAAGGGCAATTTCGGCATCGCGGATGTTTTCTTGATGAATATTAATTTCATGATCGGTTGCTCTTCTTAAAATTTCTTTAAGTTCAAGATTACTGCTATATTTTTCATAACTCTGCGGGGCACTTACCACTTTGGCAACTGCCGTTCCTTGACTACTTTCGACTAAGACGAAGTCACCAATATTTAAAGTACTATCAGTCGTACCAAAAGAGTAGGCTTTCGCGCCGTCATTATATGTAATGCTTATAAAATATCGTTCATTATTTTCCATGGGTTGTTTCCTTTATCATTAAGATTAAAAGTTCATCTACTAATAATCCAATATTTACGTTATCGTCGACCTTTTTGCTTACTTCATAAGTATTAACAATGAGGGCTAAAGGGTTTTTTAAGATGAGACTTAAGGCCTTTGTTAAGTTTACTAAACTAGGGAATAAAAGGCTATGACCTATATTATAGTTTACAACGTCTTTAAAGAAAAGGGCGAAATAGGTGAAGACGCGCTTTATAATAAAGCGTTCTTTAAGGCGGGGGATTAAATCATGGGCTTTAATATACCCAAGACGGGGGTTTTCACTAAAGGTTGTTAAAACATCAACTACCGCGGCTTTATAAAGCGGAAAACGTTCAGTTTTTGCTTCTTCTTCAATTAAAGCCGGTAAGTTATAAAAAGGGACTAATAATTCAATGTCTTCACGAGCAAGGGGAAGTTCGGCGCATAAACCAAATAACACATCACGTTTAATTATTTGTAAAGTTAGAATTTGACTTCGACTTAAAATAGTTGGTAAAACATTGGTTGTATTACTTGTCGTTAGAAAGGCAAAAACGTTGTTAGCAGGCTCTTCTAAAAACTTTAACAATGCATTTATGGCTTCAATTGTCATATTCTCCACATTATGCATCACATAAATTAAAACACCCTTACTTTCAACACTTGTTAAATTAAAGGATTTTTCTAACTCCAAGACACTTTCTTTTTTTATACTTGATTCGGCGCCATCAAAAAAATAAAAGTCGGTGTAATTACCGTGTTCAAAACGGGTACAAGCATCGCAATGATTACAAGCGTAAGGATTAGGATTATCACACACTAAACTTTTGGCTAAATAAAAGGCGACGTCTTTTAAAGGCGTCCCTTCTTCACCATCAAGTAGATAAGCATGACTTAAATTACGATTAGTTAAAGCATTACCAAAGGTTTGGAATAAGAGCGGTTGATAATCTTTTAAGTAATCATAAATTGTCATTATTTTTTAATATTCTCTAATATTACCTTTAATGTATTTTCATAACCCTCATCAAAAGGTTTACTGGCATCGATAATCCGATACCGGTCTTTATAAGTTTTACTTAGTTCAAGGAATGTATCACGGACTTTAATGTGAAAGTTTCGTTCTTCTAAATCAAGACGATTAACTTCGCGATGTTTATTGGCGGCGATACGGGCAAAACCGATTTCCGGTTCTAAATCAAAAAGTAAGGTTAAATCAGGAAGCGTATTTTCAGTGGCGAATAGGTTGATATTTAAGATGTTTTCCACTCCAAGACCCCGTGCCCCACCTTGATAGGCTAAAGAAGAATCAAGAAAACGGTCACAAATTACAATT
>CALAWM010000063.1 GCA_937895315.1 uncultured Caryophanales bacterium
AAGGCTATCAGATTCACTCCACCATCAACAAATCCGTGTACGATTCCATGCAATCGGTCGTAAAGAATGCGTACCTCGGCTACACTTACACCTCCAGTGAAATCGACCCGGAAACCGGTGAGTATGTCACCGATTCTGAACCGGTGCAAAATGGCTCCGTCTTGTTGAACAACACGACCGGCGCGGTGATCGGCTTTGTCGGTGGGGTCAGCGGTGAACTCAACCACATTTACACCACTAGAAGTCCTGGGTCTTCAATCAAACCCTTAGCGGTTTACGGCCCAGCCATTGAAAATCAGTTGATCGGTTCACAAACCATGTTGGCTGACTTCAAGACGAACTTCACCAACTACTCAGTCACCGACTATGGCGGCCAGATTCAAAACAAGTTTGTTTCAGCAACCGATGCGTTGGCAGAATCTTACAACATCCCTGCTGTCAACTTGTACAATGAAGTCCGCCAAAAAACCAATATCAAATCCTACCTCACCAAAGCCGGCATCGATACTTTAACGGCTAATGACTATTCACAATTAGGCTTAGCGCTTGGCGGTACCGACTACGGGGTTTCCGTTGAAGACCAAGCGAGTGCTTACACCACCTTTGAAAATAACGGGAATCACACCGATGCTTATGTCATCGATAAAATCGTCGATCCCGGTGGCAATGTGATTTATCAACACAAGACGGCCAACACCCGCGTCTTTTCACCAGCTACCACTTACATCATGCAACAAATGATGCATCAAGTCGTTGCCAAAGGGACGGCCGCCAGCTTAAATTACGAATTGAGTTTTAACACCAACAACTTGATCGGTAAAACTGGGACTTCCAACGATTACAAAGATATTTGGTTTGTCGGCTCCACGCCTGGGGTCACCTTGGCTTCTTGGATCGGCTATGACAACGCCAATGGCACCAGTTATAACTTATCCAGTTCTGCATCTGCGACGAACTTGGCTTACTGGGCGAAGTTAGCCAACGCCGCTTATCGCATCATTCCCGGCCAATTCAAAGCTGACCAAACCAGTACCGCACCAAGTACCGTGAAGTCAGCCACAGTTTCAAAGCTCACCGGCGAAAAGACGGGCAGCATCACTTACAATGGCAAATCCTATAACATCGCTGCCAGCGGTGGCACAGTGACTAGTTTGTACAACGACTACTTACCAGGTGTCACCACCAGCGAGTTTGGGATCGGTGGGACCACAGACAACTACAAAGAATTCTGGGAGTACACCGGCGGTAAAAAGTCCAACGGTTACGGTAAAGTCACCACATCAACCACTTCTAGCACCAATCAATAACTACCAAAATAACCGCCTCATCAAGTTGACTTGATGAAGCGGTTATTTTCATGCCTGAAATTGAATTACAACAAGCCGCCACCATCAACGGCATAAGTTTGTCCGGTGATGAAGTCAGCTTGCGGGCTGGCTAAAAACGATACCATATTGGCAATATCATTAGGCTCAACGGTGCGCCCTAACGGAATCGTGCCGACGTAATCGGCTTTATTTTGGCCAATCGGTTTACCGTTGATTTCACTCATTTTACGATCGATTTCGTCCCACATGCCGGTCGTGCCGACAACGCCTGGTGCATAGGCATTGACGGTAATGTGTGCAGGCGCCAATTCATTGGCCGCCGCTTGCGTCAAGGACACCACTGCGGCTTTGGTTGAGGAATATGTTGCCCACACTGGGAAAGCATGCAATCCGGCAATCGATGACGCACTGATGATGCGGCCTGGGACTTTGAGTTCCTTAAACTTCTTAGCCGCGGCTTGAATGCCATAAACGACCCCAAACACATTAACTTTATAGGAGAATTCCAAGTCTTGAGGTTTGATGTCTTCGATTTTATCGACTTTGGCAACGCCAGCGTTGTTGACCATCACATCAAAACCGCCCAGTTTAGTCGCCGCTTCATCAACGGCATCAAAAACTGCTTGTTGATCGGTGACATCCACCGTGATAAACGCGGCCTTTTGACCCAAAGCTTCGATTTCTTGAATCACACCAGCCGCTTTTTTGGCTTGGTTTGGCAAGTCGGCCACAGCAATATCATAACCATCTTTGGCTAAGTGCCGACTGATTTCGGCACCGATGCCTTGTGCTGCGCCAGTAACAAATGCAACTTTTGACATAAGTAAGACCTCCGCAAAATTATTCTCAACACATTGTGTTGCACTTCAATTTTAAATCAGGGATTATTTATTAAAAAAATAGAAAATCTAAATCAGAGCATAGATAATAATAGATCATAAATTTATCCTTCAAGGAAACCTAGCATATGTTATACAAGTAAATAATATTTACAAGTAAACTGAATTTACTTGTAAATATTATTTACTTGTATAACAT